>JAFKLV010000108.1 GCA_017304125.1 Sphingomonadales bacterium | reverse complement strand
CGGTATCCCCCACGCCAACCCACCCCCGACCCCTCCCTTGTTCAAGGGAGGGGAGTAAACGGCAGGACGCTAAATCCCGTTCGTCACGTCGAGGAAGTCGAGCATATCGGTGGTGAGCCAGCCGAAATGGTAATTGGCGACGAACAGCGCGAACAGGGTCGTCGCGACGATCGTCACGCGGAACGCGATGCGGCCGACGCGGAATTCATGCGGTGCGCTTTCGGCCTGTCCGGGCACCCGCTCCACCCCGGCTTCCTCCGCGGTCCTCACCCCGAACGGCAGCACGAGAAAGACCGAAAAGGCCCAGAACAGGACGTAGATCGCCAGCATCGACGTCCAGCGCATCATCTCACACCTCCACGATCAGCACGTCGACCACCGGCTTCTTGCCGGTCCAGCGCGTCGCGACACGGCGCACCGCGAGCCGCACGTCCTCGCGCAGCCGCTCGCGATCGCGCGGGCCGGTGCGCACGGCTTCGGCGGCGGCTTCCTCCGCCTCGGCGATGAACGGCAGGCGTTCTTCCTCGACCGGCACGCCCTGAATGCGGACTTGCGGCGTCCCCGCCAGCTTGCCGTTCTGCGTCGCCACTGCGACCGACATCTGGCCGTTGATCCCGAGCTTGCGCCGCTCGTTGATCGTCACCCCGTCCGCCGGCAGGATCACATCGCCGTCGAGCACCAGCCGCCCGACATGTGCGTGGCCGATCTTGGTCGGCTCGCCCGGTGCCAGCCGCACGATATCGCCATCGGTCTGTACCAAGGCGCGCGGGATGCCGAGCGACAACCCGAACCGTGCCTGCTCCATCAGGTGGCGCATCTCGCCGTGCACCGGCAGCAGCAGCCCCGGCTTGAGCCAGTCGTAGATCGCCGCCAGTTCCGGGCGGCCGGGGTGGCCGGAAACGTGAACATGCGCCTGCTTCTCGGTCACCATCTCCACCCCGCGCCCGGCGAGGATGTTCTGGATGCGCCCGATCGCGACTTCGTTGCCGGGGATCTGCTTCGACGAGAAGATCACCGTATCGCCCGCATCGAGCGAGATAGGGTGATTGCCCTCGGCGATCCGCGCGAGCGCGGCGCGCGCCTCGCCCTGCCCGCCGGTCGCGACGATCAGCACCTTGTCGCGCGGCAGCCGCATCGCCGTATCGGGATCGACCGTCTCGGGGAAATCGCGCAGATAGCCGCACGATTGCGCGACGCGCAGGATGCGATCGAGCGAGCGCCCGGTGACGCACAGCTTCCGCCCCGTCTCCTTCGCCACCGCGCCGAGCGTCGACAGCCGCGCCGCGTTCGAGGCGAAGGTCGTCACCAGCACGCGGCCGCGCGCCTTGGCCACCGCCTCGGCCAGCCCGCGCCGCACCGAGCTTTCGGAGCCGGATTCGTCGGCGTTGAACACGTTAGTCGAATCGCACACCAGCACGTCGATCCCGGCATCGCCGATCGCGCGCAATTCCTTCTCGTTCGCGGGCTTGCCGATCACCGGCTTGGCATCGAACTTCCAGTCGCCGGTGTGGAACACGCGGCCGTGCGGGGTGGAGATTTCGAGCGCATTGGCCTCGGGGATCGAATGCGCCATCGGCACGAAGCGCACGTCGAACGGCCCGACCGACACCAGCTCGCGCGGCTGGATCACGCGCAGGTCGACGCGATCGGCCGCGCGCTCCTCCTCCAGCTTGCCGCGGATCAGCCCGGCGGTGAACGGCGTGGCATAAAGCGGCACGCCGAGATCCTCGGCGAGATAGGGCAGCGCGCCGATATGATCCTCATGCCCGTGGGTGACGAGGATACCGACCAGCTCCTCGCGCCGCTCCTCGATGAACGAGAGATCGGGCAGCACCAGATCGATGCCGGGATAGCTGTGGTCGGCGAAGGTCACCCCCATGTCCACCATCACCCATTTGCCCTGGGTGCCGTAGAGGTTGACGTTCATGCCGATCTCGCCCGATCCGCCGAGCGCGCAAAAAAGAAGTTCGTTTTTGGGAGTCATTTCATTCCTGACTGGCCGCCCGCCGAAACATGTCGCGCGGGCTGGCGATTTTCATTGGCTATGCGCGCGTTCCCACATGATCGCCAGCCCCTGAATAGTCAGGTCCGGCTCGATCGCGTCGAACACGTCGGTATGTTGCTCGAACAAAGTGGCGAGGCCGCCGGTGGCGATCACCTTCACCGGGCGCCCCACCTCGGCCTTCATCCGCGCGACGAGGCCCTCGATCATCGCGATATAGCCCCAATAGATGCCGATGTTCATCTGATCGACGGTATTGCGGCCGATCACCCCGACATCGGCGCGCGGCGCCTCGATCGCGATGCGCGGCAATTTGGCGGCGGCATTGACCAGCGCGTCGAGCGACAGGTTGATCCCCGGCGCGATGATCCCGCCCTTATAGGCGCCGGTATAATCCGAATGGTCGAAGGTGGTGGCGGTGCCGAAATCGATTACGATCAGGTCGCCGTCATGCAGCGCATGCGCCGCGATCGTGTTGACCGCGCGATCGGCACCGAGCGAGCCCGGCTCGTCGACGTCGATCGCGATGCTCCAGTCGAGCGGCGCACGGCCGGCGATCAGCGCCTCGCGCCCGAAATATTTCGTCGCCAGCACCTGCAGATTGTGGAGCGCGCGCGGCACCACCGTGGAGATCACCACCCCGTCGACCTGCGACCGATCGAACCCCTCCAGCATCAGCAACTGGTTGAGCCACACTGCATATTCGTCCGCCGTCCGGCGCGGATCGGTGGCGATGCGCCAGCGTGCCTTGATCGTGCGCTCGTCGACCAAAGCGAAAACGACATTGGTGTTTCCGGCATCGATCGCCAGCAGCATGATCTTCTCCCCCTAAACCAGGAAAACGTCGCCCGCGTGGATGGCACGGGTCGAGCCGTCCGCCAAGCGCAGGACGAGCGCGCCGTCCGCCGCCAGCGTCTCGAATGCACCGTCGAGGCTCGTGCCGTCGGCCAGCCGCGCATGAAGCTGGGTGCCCGCGGGGTGCGCGCGCTCGATCCAGCGCGCAACGATCGGCGCCAGCCCCTGCCCGCGCCAGATGCTCAGCCATGCCTCGACCATCGCCGCCAGCCGCTCGAGCAATTCCGCCGGGGTGATCGCCGCGCCTTGCTCGGCAAGGCTGGTCGCCGGGCGGTCGGGCAGATCGGGGCGATGCGCGACATTGACGCCGATCCCGATCACCACCGCATCACCGACGCGTTCGAGCAGGATGCCGGAGATCTTGGCGCCGCCGATCAGCAGGTCGTTGGGCCATTTGAGCATCGTGCCGCGCGACACCAGCCGCGCGATCACTTCCTCCAGCGCCACCGCCGCGACCAGGGCGAGCGAGGCCGCCGGCGGATCGCCTGCGCGGAGGCGGACGAGGTGGCTGGCGTAGAGGTTGCCGACGGGCGAGTCCCACGCCCGGCCCTGCCGCCCGCGCCCGCTGAGCTGGCGCTCGGCGCGGAGCCAGATGCCGTCCTCGGCCCCGCTGGCAGCGAGGTCGAGGAGATCGGCATTGGTCGATCCCGTCTCCGCGACGGTGAGGATGCGGGTCAGAACAGCGCCTTTGCCGCCGCCATCGTCCAGCCGGTGAGCAGCGGGATCGCGAGATAGCCGAGCGGCGACACGATCGCCGCGGTCAGCGCGATCAGCCCGCCCTCCAGCCGGTCGCCGGGGCCGAATTCACCGGCCGGCTCGTCGAAGTACATCGTCTTGACGACGCGCAGGTAATAATAAGCGCCGATCACGCTCATCGCGATACCGACGACCGCCAGCGGGAACAGCCCGGCCTGAACCGCCGCGTAGAACACCGCGAATTTGGCGTAGAAGCCGAACAGCGGCGGGATGCCCGCGAGGCTGAACATGAACACCGCGAGGCCGAACGCCAGCGCCGGCCGCGTCCGCGACAGGCCCGACAGCGACGCGATCGTCTCGACCGGCTGGCCATCCGCATCGCGCATCTGGAGCACGACGAGGAATGAGCCGAGCGTCATCGCGATATAGATCGCCATATAGGTCAGCACCGCGGCGACGCCCTCGGGCGTGCCGGCGGCAAGCCCGATCAGCGCGAAGCCGACGTTGTTGATCGACGAATAGGCCAGCAGTCGCTTGATGTTCTGCTGCCCGATCGCCGCCACCGCACCGAGCAGGATCGAGGCGAGCGCGGCGAAGATCACGATCTGGCGCCACTGATCCGCCGCCGGCCCCATCGCGGTGATCGCGGCGCGGAGCGCGAGGCCGACCGCCGCGACCTTGGGCGCGGTCGCGAAGAACGCGGTCACCGGGGTCGGTGCGCCTTCGTACACGTCCGGGGTCCACATGTGGAACGGCACGGCCGAGATCTTGAACGCGAGGCCCGCGAAGACGAACACCAGCCCGAACATCAGCCCCAGCGACTTGGTGCTGCCGGCGAGCGGCGCGGCGGCATAAGCGCCGGCGATCTCGTCGAACAGGGTCGAGCCGGTGAAGCCGTAGACCAGGCTGATGCCGTAGAGCAGGATGCCGCTGGCCAGCGCGCCGAGCACGAAATATTTCAGCCCCGCCTCGGCCGAGCGCGCATCGCGGCGCATGAAGCTCGCCAGCACATAGGCCGCGAGGCTCTGCAGCTCGAGCCCGACATAGAGCGTCAGCAGATCGGCGGCGGAGACCATGATCCCCATGCCGACCGCCGAAAGCAAGATCAGCACCGGATATTCCGGGCGCAGGTCATCGCCAGCGGTGCGCTGGAAGAAGCCCGGCGCGAGCAGGATCGCAATCGCCGCAGCGATATAGATCAGCGACTTGGCAAAGCCGGCGAAGGCGTCGGCACGATACATGCCGTCGAACGCGCTGCCACCCGAGGTAGCCGGCACGACCAGCGCGACGCACGCGCCGGCCAGCACCGCGACCGCGGCCCAGGAAATGGCGCGGGTCGCGTTCGGGCCGCTCCAGGCGGCAACCAGCATCAGCGCGAGCGCGCCCAGCGACAGCACCGCCTCCGGCAGCGTCATCGCAAGTTGAGCGGCGTAGTTCATCAGTGCGCCTCCCCATGCGCGGCGGTTTCGGCATGAGCGGCCGGGACGATCCCGGTTCCCTTGGTCGGCAGCGAATCACCCGCGGGCTTGGCCCGGTCGATCCGTGCCAGCAACGTCTGCGTATCCTTGCGCATCGGCGCGATGAAGCTTTCGGGATAGACGCCCATCCACAGCACCACCACCGCGATCGGCGTCAGCAGCCACAATTCGCGCTTCGACAGATCGGGCATCGCGCGCACGTCATCCGACTTCAGCTCGCCGAACACGACGCGGCGATAGAGGTACAGCATATAGGCTGCGCCAAGGATGATGCCGGTGGTGCACAGCAGGGTGATCGTGGTCGACACCTGATAAGTGCCCATCAGGCTGAGCAATTCGCCGACGAAGTTGCTCGTGCCGGGCAGACCGACCGAGGCCATCGTGAACAGCATGAACAGCACGGCGTAGCGCGGCATGTTGTTCGCAAGGCCGCCGTAGCGCGCGATCTCGCGAGTGTGCAGCCGGTCGTAGATCACGCCGACGCACAGGAACAGCGCGCCCGAGACGAGGCCATGCCCGAGCATGACCATCATCGCGCCCTCGATGCCCTGGGTGTTGAACGCGAACAGGCCGATCGTGACGATCGCCATATGGGCGACCGAGCTATAGGCGATCAGCTTCTTCATGTCCGACTGCACCAGCGCGACGAGGCTGGTGTAGATCACCGCCACCGCCGAGAGGCCGAAGATCAGCCAGGTGAGCTGGGCCGACGCCTCCGGGAACATCGGCAGCGAGAAGCGCAGGAAGCCGTATCCGCCGAGCTTCAGAAGCACGCCGGCCAGGATCACCGACCCGGCGGTCGGCGCCTGCACGTGCGCGTCGGGAAGCCAGGTGTGGACCGGCCACATCGGCATCTTCACCGCGAACGAGGCGAAGAACGCCAGCCACAGCCAGGTCTGCACATGCGGCGGGAAATCATATGCCATCAGCGCCGGGATCGAGGTCGTTCCCGCAGAGATGCTCATATAGAGCATCGCGATGAACATCACGACCGAGCCGAGCAAGGTGTACAGGAAGAATTTGTACGAGGCGTAGATGCGGTTCGCCCCGCCCCAGATGCCGATGATCAGATACATCGGGATCAGGCCGGCCTCGAAGAAGATGTAGAACAGGAACAGGTCCTGCGCAGCGAAGGTGCCGATCATCAGCACTTCGGTGAACAGGAACAGGCTCATGTATTCGGGAACGCGCTTCTCGATCGCTTCCCACGAGGCGCCGATGCAGATCGGCATCAGGAAGACCGAGAGCTCGATCAGCAGCAGCGCGAAGCCGTCGATGCCGAGCGACCAGCCGAACAGGCCGAAGACATGCTCATGATGCTCGACGAACTGCCATTGCGCGCCGCCGATATCGAAATT
>JAFKLV010000107.1 GCA_017304125.1 Sphingomonadales bacterium | reverse complement strand
TCGGGATCGTAATCGAGCATGCCGACCGTCAATCCGTCGACCGCGCTGCCCGCGGTGAAGCCGCGCAGCTTGACGATGCTGCCAAACCCTTCCTGATTGCCGGCGAACAACGCGCCCGGCGAATATTGCGCGACCTCGCCCAGTGATTTGAGATCGGCGGCCTTGAGAAAGTCCTGGCTGACGAGGCTGATCGACTGCGGCACTTCCTCGATCGGCAGCGGCAACCCGGTGGTGCCGCTGGTATCCTCGGCGAGATAGCGATAGCCAGAAACGACGATATCGCTGCCGCCATCGGCGGGTTGTGCCGCCGCGTCCTGCGGCTGTGGTTGTGCCTGCGCCAGCGCCGGCGATGCCGACATCGTGGCGGCGAGCGCCGCCAGCATGCTTGCCGCCGATAGCCAGCCAGCCTTTTGCCCATGAACCTTCATCGCGCGCCTCCCCAAATCGGCAGCATTTTTTGAAAAATCGTGCGGCGGTTCTTGCCCCGCCGTGCCGCGCGATAAGGGGTGAATGAAATATTTCTGTCAATTGATAGTTTTGATGGACAACTAACATTCGGCGGGATAGCCAGCACGCAGCGAAACGGGAGAGACGCGATGGCGAAAAGCGAAGGCGACGCAGCGGACGGCGGCGCGCCGCAGGCGATCCCCAATGTGCCGCTGTTGCGGCGGCTGCAGGCCGGGCTTGACGATTATACCAGCGCCGAGCGCGCGATCGCGCAGCATATCCTGGCGCATTATGCCACGCTGGCGTTTGAGACCGCGGTGTCGCTGGCGGATCGCGTGGGGGTCAGCGAGATCACCGTCGGCCGCTTCGCCCGGCGGCTGGGTTATCGCAATTTCAAGGCGTTGAAGCACGATCTGAAGGATAGCTCGACCGATGCCCTGCCGTGGCTGATCGGCGACGATCTGGTCGAATTCGTCGAATCCGCCGATCGCGAGCCCGATGCCAGCTTCCAGCGCGAGATCGCGTCGCTGATGGCGGTCTATCGCCTGACCGAGACGGAGAATTGGGCCGAATGCGTGCGGCTGCTCGCGCAATCGCGCACCGTGCAGATCGCCGGCTTCCAGACCGAGCGCGGGATCGCGATGCTGCTCGCCAACCATCTGCAATTCATGCGTGACGGGGTGCGGCTGGTCGATCTGACCGCGGGCAATTACGCCGATGTGTTCGCCAGCGACGAGACCGACTCATGCCTCGTCGTGATCGATATCCGGCGCTATTCGCGCCAATCCTATCTGATCGCCGAACAGGCGAGCCAGCGCGGCATCCCGCTGATCATGCTGACCGATATCTTCTGTGACTGGGCGCCGCGCTTCACCCGCAACGTCGTTGCGGTGCCGACGCAGACGGGGATGGTCTGGAGTTCGCCGGTGGCCTTGGTCTGTGCGGTCAATCTGCTGGTCAACAGCGTGATCCGCCAGATCGGTCCGCGGGTCGAACAGCGGCTCGAACAACTGACCCGGCTGCATCAGACCTTCACCGGTTTTGCCGGGCATCAGCCGCCGCGCGCCAGGCGCGAATAAGCCCCGCGGGAAGTTAGTTTTGCTGGCCAAAGCAACATAGACAGAAAAATATCACGAGCTTACCCCTCGCCCAAAATGAGGCGGGGATATGAAGGCGGCGACGGACCTGATCGATCTCGATGCGGCGCTTGCCGCGCTCACGCCGTGCGCGCCGCGCGTCGAGGCGGAGATCGTGCGGCTGCCGCTGGCGGCGCCGTTCCGCATCAGCGATCGCGTGTTCGAGGATGTGCCGGTGGTCATCGTCCGGCTCGAAGCGGACGGGCATATCGGCACGGGCGAGGCCGCCGGGGTCTTTTATCTCGGCGACGAGCCTGAGGGGATGCTGCGCCAGATCCTCGCGGTGCGGCGGGTGATCGGGGAGGGCGTCGATCACGCCGGGCTCGTGACCTTGTTGCCCGCCGGCGGCGCGCGCAATGCGCTCGATTGCGCATTGTGGGATTTGCAGGCGCGCCGCGCAGGGCAGGCGGTGTGGCAATTGCTCGGCATGTCGCAACCGCGACCGTTGCTCACCACCTTCACGCTCGGCAACGGCACGCCGGCGGACATGGCCGAGGCTGCGATCGGTTATGCGCAGGCCCGCGCGCCCAAGCTCAAGCTGAACGGGGATCCGGCCGATGCGGATCGCGTCCGCGCGGTTCGTGCGGCGCGCCCCGATGCGTGGCTCGGCGTCGACGCCAACCGCAGCCTGACCCCGGCGACGCTGGCACAACTCGCCCCCGCGATGATCGCCGCCGATGTGCAATTGGTCGAGCAGCCCTTTCGCGTCGGGGAGGATCGCCGGCTCGCTGCTATCGATCTGCCGATCCCGTTTGCGGCCGACGAAAGCGTGCAGACCAAGGCCGATGTCGATCGGCTCGCCGCGCTCTATCAGGTGATCAACATCAAGCTCGATAAATGCGGCGGGCTGACCGAGGGCTTGCGGATGGCGGCGCGTGCGCGGGCGCTCGGGCTGGGGGTAATGGTCGGCAATATGCTCGGCACGTCGCGCGCGATGGCGCCCGGCTGGCTGCTCGGGCAGCAATGCGATGTGGTCGATCTCGACGGCCCCTTGTTCCTCGTCGGCGATGTCGCGCCCGCCGCGACCTATCGCGATGGCCTGATCGATTTCGACGCTGGTGTCTGGGCAGTCAATCAACGGAGTGAGCGATGAAAAACCCCGTGCGCTGTGCCGCCTTTGCCGTGCTGGCATCGCTGTTGTCAGGCGCTGCCCCGGCGCCGCAGCGCGCGCAGCAATGGATGGCGGATGTCGGCGAAATCTCCAGCGACGCCAATGAGGGGCGCGAGACCGGATCGCGCGGTCATTTGCGCGCGGCAGCCTATGTCGAGCAGCGGTTCCGCGCGATCGGGCTGGCGCCGGCGGGCGAGAAGGGCGGATTTCGCCAGCAGGTCGCATTGGAGCAGCAGACCGTCGATCACGTCGCCTCGACCGCAGCACTGATCGGGGCCGACGGGATATCTGCGCCGATCCGGCTCGGTGTGGACATGCTGATCTCGGCCGATGGCGGCCCGCGTCCGGCGAGCGTCGACGCGCCATTGGAGTTTGCCGGCTATGGCCTGCATCTGCCCGAACGCGGGCATGACGATTTCGCCGGGCTCGATATCCGCGGCAAGATCGTCGTGACGATCGCCGGCGGGCCAACCAGCCTGCTCGGCCCTGACAAGGCGAGCAACCGCGCCGAACGCGCCAAATTCCTCGCCCGCGCCGGGGCGCTCGGGTTGATCACGCTCACCCCGCCGGCGCAGATCGAGATACCGTGGGAGCGGCAGAAATTGCTCGCCGGGCAGCCCGGCATGTATCTCGCCGATTCCGCGTTGCGCGAGGTGCCGGCGGGGTTCCTGATCGCGCGGGTCGATGCCGCGACCAGCGAGCGGTTGCTGGCGGGGTCGGGGCACGATTTCGCCGAACTCGCGGCGGCCTCGGATGCGTCGCGGCCGATCCCGGCCTTCGCGCTGCCGCAGCGCCTGCGCGCCAGCATCGTCACCCGGCATCGCCAATTGGTCTCGCCCAATCTGGTCGCGAAGATCGCGGGGAGCGATCCGGCGCTGGCGCGCGATTATGTCGTCGTCTCGGCGCATCTCGATCATGTCGGGATCGGGCCGGCGATCAACGGCGATCGCATCTATAACGGCGCGATCGACGACGGGTCGGGGGTCGCGACGGTGCTCGATATCGCGCAGCGGATCGCAAAGGGGCCGCGGCCGAAGCGCTCGATCCTGTTCGTCATCGTCACCGCGGAGGAGCCGGGGCTGCTCGGATCGAGCTATTTCGCCAAACGTCCGAGCGTCGACGGCACGATCGTCGCCGATCTCAATTTCGATGTGCTGCTGCCGCTCTGGCCGCTGACCAGCGTGCAGGCGCAAGGCGACAAGGAAAGCACGCTCGGCGATATCGCGCGCGTGGTCGCGGCGCGGCACGGGCTGGAGCTGGTTCCCGATCCCTTGCCCAATCGCAACAGCTTCACCCGCACCGATCAATACAGCTTCGTGCGCGCCGGGATTCCGGCGCTGGCGTTCAAGTTCGGCTTCACGCCGGGGAGCGAGGCGTTCCGCATCGAGCATGACTGGCGCGCGACGCGCTATCACGCGCCGAGCGACGATATTCACCAGCCGGGCCTGCGCCCCGGCGAAGCGATCCGGCTCGACGATTACGTCGCCGATGTTGCGCGCGCGATCGCCGATGATGCGCCGCGCCCACGCTGGCTCGAGACCAGTCTATTCCGATCACGTTAACTTATTGCGGAGCGGCGAGGAAACTGCATAGATACCTCATCAAAGGGAGGATTTGCATGAAATCGCTGGTGATGATGACGACGAGCGCGCTGTTCCTGGCGCAGACGGCGCTGGCCGAAACGCCCGCGCCGCGCCCTGATCAGCAGGCGTTCCGCGCCATCTATCAGGAGCTTGTCGAGACCGACACGAGCATCACCACCGGCAGCTGCACCGCGCTTGCGGCGAAGATCGGCGCTCGGTTCAAGGCCGCCGGGTTCAGCGACAGCCAGATCACCTATTTCTCGGTGCCCGAAGCGCCCAAGGAGGGCGGGGTGGTCATCGTCTATCCGGGCACCTTGCAGGCGGTGAAGCCGATGCTGCTGCTCGGCCATATCGACGTCGTCACGGCGAAGCGCGAGGACTGGACCCGCGATCCCTATAAGATGATCGAGGAGAACGGCTACTTCTACGGCCGCGGCACCGCCGACATGAAGGCGATGGACGCGATCTGGATCGATACGTTGCTGCGCTTCAAGGCGAGCGGCTATAAGCCCAAGCGCACGGTGAAGCTCGCGCTGACCTGCGGCGAGGAAACCACCGGGGCGTTCGACGGTGCCGAATGGCTGTCGAAGAACAAGCCCGATCTGATCGCCGCCGAATTCGCGCTCAACGAGGGCGGTGGCGGCCGCGCCGGGCCGGACGGCAAGCCGACCGTGATGACGCTCCATGTCGGCGAGAAGATCGTCCAGAATTACCGCATCGAGGCGACCAACCCCGGCGGCCACAGCTCGATCCCGATCCCCGACAATGCGATCTACGAACTGGCCGACGCGCTGGTGAAGATCCGCGCCTATGAATTCCCGACCCAGCTCAACGATACGACCCGCGCCTATTTCGCGCGCTCGGGCGCGGCGCGGAAGGACGAGGTCGGCGCGGCGATGATCGCGGTGTCGAAGAATCCGCAGGATCAGGCGGCGGTGGCGCTGCTCAACAAGGATCGCTCCTATCATTCGATGCTGCGCACCACCTGCGTCGCGACCCTGCTCGATGGCGGACACGCCAATAATGCACTGCCGCAGCGCGCCGGCGCCAACATCAATTGCCGCATCTTCCCGGGCAATGATGTCGAGGCGATCCGCGCCGATCTCGAAAAGGCGATCGGCGATCCGCGGATGAAGGTGACGCTCGTGCCGCCGATCCGCCCCGCCGCGGTGCCGCCCAAGCTCGACGCCAAGATCGTCGCGCCGGCAGAGAAACTGGTCGCCAAATATTATCCGGGCGTGCCGCTGGTGCCGGTCATGTCGACTGGTGGGACCGACGGTATCTATCTCGAAACGATCGGTATTCCGTCCTACGGGCCGCCGGGCCTGTATGGCGATGCCGATAGCGGGGCGCACGGCCTGAACGAGCATGCGCGAGTCGATGCGGTCTATAAGGGGCGCGATTTCCTGTTCGATCTGATCAAGGAATATGCCGGCGGCAGTTGAACCGTGGCGGTCGCACGTTGAGTTGCCTTTTTACGGCAGTCTCCGCGATTCGACCTCTAAGGCATTGATCGAGTTGTCTTTCAGATGATACAATGCGGTGCGGGGTCTTGTCCGGAGGCTGTCAATGGATAGGAAATTGGCGAGCGAACGCGAATCCGAGCAGAAGGCGCTCGCAGCGCGTTGGAGCATTGCGGCCGAGGCGATTGAAGCCTTGGCCGGTGCCCGTTCACTCGAAGCAGTGGTGAGCGTGCTGCGCGCCTTTGCGCGCCGCGCGGTCGGCGCGGACGGCATCGCGATCGTGCTGCGCGACGAAGATCAATGCCACTACATCGCCGAGGATGCGATGGAGCCGTTATGGGCCGGGCAACGCTTTCCGATCGGAAGCTGCGTCTCGGGCTGGGCGATGCAGCATCGCGAGACGGCGGTGATCGGCGATATTTTCGACGACGAGCGCGTGCCGGTCGAGGCGTATCGCAGCACCTTCGTGCGCTCGATGCTGATGGTGCCGATCGGCCAGATCAATCCGATCGCGGCGGTCGGCGCCTATTGGTCCGAACTGGGCCAGCCGACCGACAATGAGATCACCTTGCTCGAGGCATTGGCCCGCGCGGCCTCGGTGGCGCTCGAAAACGAGCGCCTGTCGCGCCGCGCGGGATATTGAGGCGAGCGGCGGCC
>JAFKLV010000106.1 GCA_017304125.1 Sphingomonadales bacterium | reverse complement strand
GAGGCGGATACGCAGGCCGCGCTCGCGACCTTCGACGGGACGGTGCTGACATCGCTCCGCGAGACCGAGACCGCGCTCTCGGCCTACGCTCATGCGCTCGACCGGCGCACCGCGCTGCAGGCCGCGCGCAACGAGGCCGAAGTCGCCGCGCGCATCACCCGCGCGCAGCAGCGCGAGGGGCAGATCGACAGCCTCGCCTTGCTCGATGCCGAGCGCACCGCAGCCGAGACCGAAGCGGCGCTGGCGCTGATCGACGCGCAGATCGCCGACGCGCAGATCGATGTGTTCAAGGCACTCGGCGGCGGCTGGGAGGATGCGCCCAAGGTGCAGACCGCGTCGCGGAACTAGACGCCTGCCCCCGTCACTCGGCCTTGAGCCGCGTGACGGGCCGCGAGTGGCAAAAACACAATGCCTCAATGATGCTTGAAATATTGGACCTCGCGCTCGTGCTTTTCCGCCGCGGCGCGGGTTTCAAACGTACCGAGGTTGCGGCGCTTGCCGGTTTTCGCGTCGGGCTTGCGCGAATAGAGTCGATATTCGCCCGATTTAAGCTTGCGGATCATGGCATCACCTCAAATGGGCTATGACGATCCCGTTCTGAAAAGGTTGCCGTGATGACCGAAGCCAAGTTCCTGCCCGCGGCGCAACGCGTGACGACCCCGTGGAAGAATGGCGGCGGCAGCACCGCGGAGGTGATCGTCTATCCGCCCGATGCCGATTTCACGTCCTTCCTGTGGCGGCTCAGCATCGCCACGGTCGCGACGCCCGGCCCCTTCTCGCATTTCGCCGGGATCGACCGCACGCTGGCGGTCATTGCCGGCGATATCGCGCTGACGATCGACGGCGCACCCGCGATCAGGATCGACGAACGCGCCGCACCGGTCGATTTTTCGGGCGAGGCGCCGGTCGACGGCACCCCGGTCGGCGGCCCGGTGATGGATCTCAACGCGATGGTCCAGCGCGGCCATTTCGCGGCGGAGATGATTGCTTTGTCGGGCGGCGAAACGCTGGAAAGTGACGGCGACACGCTCGTCATCGTCGCCCTGGCGCCGCTCACCCTGTCGCATCAGGGCAAGACCGTGGCGCTTGAACGGCTCGATGCCTTCGCCGCGTCGGCGGGGCCGATCGGTGTCGCGGCATCGGGCGCAGGCCGCAACGGCTTCGCGGTGCGCTTTATCCGCCAAGGGAACCTAGCGCAGTCATAAGCGGTTGAATCGCATCAAGATGCAAGGAGGCATCCGATGCGTATTCTTCCGCTGCTGATCGCCGGGGCGATGCTCGCCGGTGCCGCGCCGGTTATCGCGCAGGACACCCAATCGCAGGATCCCAACGCCCCGCACGCGCCGCTTCCCTATGATCGCGGCTATGACAAGGATAGCCCGCGCACCGAGGCGATCGACGCGCAAAGTCGCCCGACCGTTGACGCCGCCAATCGCGACGCGCTGGCCCAGGCCTCGGCACAATCCGCGGTCCATCAGGCGGATTCGGCGCAATATCAGGCCGATCTCGCCGCCTATCATCAGCAAATGATCGCGCATCACCGCGAAGTGATGCGCGATCGGATTCGCTATGCGCGACAGGAACGTGCCTATGCCGATGCGATGGCCGACTGGCGCCTGCAGGTGATCGCCTGCAAGCAGGGCAAGTCCGCGGCGTGCAACGCCCCGACGCCCAACCCCGAGGATTATCGCTAAGCGCCGCACGCCGCGGTTTGTGGGGCGGGCTTGGGCCGGCCGATCACGACCAGCCCAAGCCCTGCAGCCGCGAGCAGCCCACCCGCGATCGACACCGCGGCATAACCGAGCCCGAGGCTGATGATCGCGGCGCCGATTGCCGCGCCCAGCGCATTGCCGAGGTTGAACGCCCCGACGTTGATCGATGAGGCAAGCCCGGGCGCCTCGGCCGCGGCCTGCATCACGCGCATCTGCACCGGCGGGACGATCGCGAACGCCGCCGCGCCCCACAGCAACAGCCCGATCGCCGCGCCGGCCTGACTGGCAAAGGCGAGCGGCAGGACGAACATGATCGCCGCCAGCGCCGCGAGGAAAATCTTGCTCGCGCCGTCGAGCGACCAGTCCGCGAGGCGCCCGCCGAGCCAGTTACCGATCGTGAAGCCGACCCCGATCAGCGCCAGCCCGAGGGTGACGAACCCGCCCGATGCGCCGGTCAGCGTGGTCAGCGTCGGGGCGACATAGGTGTAGAGCGCGAACATCGCCCCCGCCCCCATCACCGTCGTCGCCATCGCCAGCAACACCGCCGGCCGCATGATCACCGCCAGTTCGCGTTTCACATCGGGCATCGCGCCGCGCTCGCCCTTCGGCAGCGCGACCCACAAAGCGCCGATCGCCACCACGCCGATCGCCGCGGTTCCGGCAAAGGCGAGCCGCCAGCCGATCTGCTGCCCGATCCAGGTCGCCGCGGGCACCCCGCCGATATTGGCGATCGTCAGCCCCATGAACATCGCCGCGACTGCGCTCGCCTGTTTCTCCTTGGGCACCACGCTCGCCGCGACCACCGCGCCGAGCCCGAAGAACGCGCCGTGATTGAGGCTGGTGACGAGCCGCGCGAGCAGCAACGTATAATAGCCCGGCGCCAGCGCCGACATGAGATTGCCGATCGTGAAGATCGCCATCAACAGCATCAGTGCGGTGCGTTTGCCGAAGCGGCTGAACGCCAGCGTCATCACCGGCGCGCCGATCATCACCCCGATCGCATAGGCGCTGATCAGCAGCCCGGCGGTCGGGATCGAGACGTTCACGCCCCTGGCGATGACGGGGAGCAGCCCCATCGGCGAGAATTCGGTCGTCCCGATGCCGAACGCGCCGATCGCCAGCGCGAGCAGCGCCCAGCGCGCCTTGACGGGGTCTTGCGTGTCTGCGTTCATGATAGTCACTCCTCAGGCGTCCCACACCGGGGCCAGGCCCTGCGGGTTGACGATCCGGCCGTCGGGCCGCGCGAGACCGTTGATCGCGGCCCTGTCCGCCGCATCGAGCGCGAAATCGAACACCGCGATATTCTCCTTCACCCGTGCCGGGTTCGCGGTCTTGGACAAGGCGATATGGCCCTGTTCGATCAGCCAGCGCAGCCCGACCTGCGCGGCGGTCTTGCCATATTTGGCGCCGATCGCCTGCAGCACGGCGTCCTGCGGCACCGCGCCGTCGGCCATGCCGTAATAAGCGGTCAGCGCAATGCCCTGCGCCTTGGCGACGGCGGCCAGCGCCTGCTGCGGCAAATAAGGATGAAGCTCGACCTGATTGGTGACGATCGGCGCGGTCGAGCGCGCTGCCGAGTCGCGCAACTGCGCGATATTCTGGTTGCTGACGCCCACGAAGCGGGTCTTGCCCGCTGCCTGCACCGCATCGAGCAGCTCGATCTGTGCCGCGACCGGCACCTTGTTGCCCGGCCAGTGGAGCAGCAGCAGGTCGACTCGATCGACGCCGAGCTTGTCGAGGCTTTCGTCGACCGAGGCGACGAAGCGAGCGGCGCTGTAATTGTCGACCCACACTTTGGTGGTGAGGAACAAATCGTCGCGCTGCGCGCCGGCGGCGTGGAGCGCTTTGCCCAGCGCGGCCTCGTTATCGTAGATTTGCGCGGTGTCGAAATGGCGGAAGCCGGCCTCGAGCGCGGCGGGAATGACCCGTTCGACCTCCTCGTCGGACATGCGGAACACCCCGAAACCGAGCGCCGGGATCGCCGCGCCATGAGCGGAAACGGTCTGCATCGAAAACTCCTTGCGTGAAGCGTCTCTCAATCTTGGGTGGTGAAATAAATTGCCGGAGGCCGCTTGATAATCGCGCGGATCGTCGCATCATCTGTGAACTGAAATCACAGGCGAGCGGCGATGGATAACCGTGCAGGCGAAATGCAGGTGTTTCTGCGCGGGGTGGAAGCGGGCAGCTTTTCGGAGGCCGCGCGGCTGTTGCGGATGACCCCGTCGACCGTCAGCAAATTGGTCTCGCGGATCGAGGCGCGGCTCGGGGTACGGCTCGTCGAGCGGTCGACGCGGCGGCTGTCGCTGACCGCGGAGGGGCAGGTCTATTACGAGCGCAGCCAGGCGCTGCTCCACGATCTCGACGATATCGAGCGCGAATTGTCGCATGGCGCGGCGACCACCGGCGGCACGGTGCGGGTCAATATCTCGGTCGCGCTGGGCACGCTCGGGCTCGAACCGTTGCTGCCCGGTTTCTGGCAGGACTATCCCAATATCGTCGTCGATCTGTCGCTGTCGGACGAGATCGTCGACCTCTATCTCGACCGCACCGATATCGCGTTCCGCGTCGGGCCGCTGCCGGATTCGGGGATGATCGCGCGGCGGCTCGGCACCGCGTTTCGCAAGATCGTCGCCGCGCCGGCCTATCTCGAGCGCCACGGCATGCCCCGCAGCGTCGACGATCTCGCGCAGCACAATTGCCTGGGGTTCAACTTCCGCCGCGCCGCGCCGGTATGGCCGATCCGCGAGAGCGGACGGATCGTCGATCGCGCGGTGAAGGGCGCGCTGCTCGCCAATAATGGCGAGACGGTACGGCATATGGCGCTCGCCGGGGTCGGGCTGGCGCGGATGGGGGATTATCATGTCCGCGCCGATCTCGCCGCGGGACGGCTGGTCGAGGTGCTCGCCGATGTGATCGAGCCCGACGAGGAGCAGATCCACGCGGTCTTCCTCGGCGGCACGCATATGCCGCAACGCATGCGCGCGTTCCTCGATTATGTCGCGCCGCGCCTCCAGCGTTACCTCAGCGCCGACGATTGAGGGTCAACGAAACGCGGCCGGGCAGCGTTGCCCGGCCGCGCCGTTCGTTCAGGCTGGATCGCGGTGTCGCCTGGCCCACAAGCTACCCGCTATTCGCCGCTTAGTGACTGACCGTCGTGGTGGTCTTTTCGGTGACGACCGCCGGATGCGTCCGGCGATGCACCGTCCGATGAACCGTGCGGTGAACGACCTGCGGCGTCGCCGCGGCGGTGCGCGTGGTTTCGGTCGTCACCGTCGTCGGCGGCTGCTGCGCCGAGGCGCGTGCCGCTGCGGCATCGGCCGCCGCCGACGCAGCCGCCTGTTCGGCGGTCGCCGCGCGGGCATTGGCGGCATCGGCGCGCTGCTGCGCGTCGGCCGCCTGCTCCTGTGCAGCCGCAGCCTGATCGCGCGCACCCGCCACCTGCGCCTGCGCCGCCATATTGGCGTCTGCCTGGGCGGCAGCACGATTCTCGCGGCGATCGCGCTGCGCCACGCCGATCGCGGTATCGGCGAGGTGCGACGCCTGATGCGCCGCATCGATCGCCGCATCCTTATGGCCGGCGCGCAACTGATCCTGCGCCGAGCGCAACGCCGCCATCGCATCCGCGCTCATCCGCGGCACCTCGCCGCGCGCATCCATTGCATTGAGCGCGTCAATCTTGCCCTGCGCCTCCGCCACGGCAGCTTTCGCTCGATCACCTTTACCTTCGGCAGCCACCGGGCTGGCCGAAAGCATCGAAAGCGCCGCCAGCGTGGCGGCGTGGATCATCAATACCTTACGCATGATCAACTCCTCCAACGCCCCCTGGGACCATGCGATTCAACGTTCGCCCGAATTGCGTTGTTCCGGCATCCGCACCCGTCGGCGACCCTGCCAAACGGTTCGTCGCATGCTGCCGCGGAGACGGGACGAGCCGTTGCTGCGACAAAAATAAATCTGCGAACGGCCGGAACAAGCGCTGGTCAGGACCGTTTTGTCTACCTGCTCGATCGAAAGATGAGCGGACTGAAGGTTTCAATCATACCGACAGGTGTTGAAAGAGCCTTCATGGAGCCCCGCCGCTGAGAAGCGACGGGGCTTACATGTATCTGGCGCACTTCTGCCGCCGAAAACTTCTCCGCCATCAACATCACGTCTTGGCATTGCCAAGTTTAAGGCGAGATTGCGTCCGTATAAATCCCGACGATTTGCACGAATACGCCATTTCATCCTGAATCAATGCCGCAATCGGATCATCGTATCGAGACGCTATTCCATCGAATAGGCGGTGGACCGAATCCGCATCGCCCCCCTACCCCGCGCAACATCGAACGCGAACCGAGCCTTCTCTTCAAGGATCGCAGGGAGACTTTCGATGAGTAAATTGCGTTTTTCCGTCGCGGCGCTTGCCGCATTTAGCGTGGCCGCGCCGGCATCGGCAGCGATCACGGTTTGCAGCGGGGGCGGATGTGCGCCGCAGCCGCATTCGAACGTGCTGGTGACCGGTGGCGAAACCGGATCGACCGTCAATGGCACGCTCAACAACGGGCCGGGAACGGTTGCGTTCAGCTCGTCCCAGACGCTGGCGAGCCAGGCCAATGGCCAGGCGCGCGTCGGCGCGGCGACCGGTGGGCTCACCGATCCACTCGATGTCAGCTTTACCGGCGGGCTGATGAGCGCGCTTGAGTTCAATCTCAACGCGCTGACCGGCGGCACCGTATCGTTCGCGTTCAGCGGCG
>JAFKLV010000105.1 GCA_017304125.1 Sphingomonadales bacterium | reverse complement strand
GCATCGACGATCGCCAGCCGCACGCGCTCCATCGCCTCGGCATAAGCCTCGGGCGTCATCGCCTGGCTGCCGACATGGAAGCAGATGCCGAGCGCATCCGCCGCCTGACGCGCGGCGAACAGCAGCGGCTTCGCCTCATGCGCGGCAACGCCGAACTTGGAGGCAAGGCTGAGCTTCGAATGTTCGGACGACACGCGCAGCCGGACGCACAGCGTCAGGTCGCTCGCGTTCTTGGTCGCGCGGACGATCTTCTCCAGCTCTTCCAGGCTGTCGAGGCTGAAGACGCGCACGCCATAGGTGAAATACGCCTCGGCGATCGCTTCCTCGGCCTTCACCGGGTGCATGAAGCAGAGCGTCGCGCCGGGCGCGGCGCGCGCGACGAGGCGCACCTCCGCGATCGAGGCGACGTCGAAATGCGTGATGCCGTTCGCATACAACGTGGCGATCAGCTCGGGGCTGGGATTCGCCTTCACCGCATACATCGAGCGACCCGGAAACTTCTCGGCGAAGAATCGGGCGGCCCGCGCGGCGGCGTGCGGACGGATCAGCGTCACCGGCTGAACCGGCTTCCGCTTCGCAATGTCGATGGCTCCGTCAACAGCGGTGACGGGGAGAATCGAGGGGGACGCTAGCCCCAGCGCGCTATGATGCTTGTGCAACTCAAGGGACCTCCAATTGCCTCGCGGCGGTTCGTCGAAAAAAGCTGCCTTGCGGTTGGAAGTCCCATGGGGCAGCGGACGGGCGAACTAGGGTCGCTGGACCCGAATGTAAAGTGGTTTCAGATGAGGTGAGATCGATTGTGACTATTGTGAGACAGCCGACCCGCGCCGGGGTGCGCGATGCCGCCGCGAAGATCGCCGCGATTCTGCCGCCGACACCGCTTTTCGTTCACGAAATCAACAACGTGCCTATCGCGTTCAAGGCCGAAACCTTGCAGCCGATCGGGGCCTTTAAGATCCGTGGCGCGTGGCACCGACTCACCGCGCTGGACGAGGATTCGCGCCGTCGCGGGGTGGTGGCCTTCTCTTCCGGCAATCATGCGCAGGGAATCGCCTGGGCCGCGCGGCAATTGGGGATCGCGGCGACGATCGTGATGCCGGCCGATGCGCCGCGCGCCAAACGCGAGTCGACGCTGGCGCTCGGCGCGGAGGTGGTCGATTACGACCGCGCGACCGAGAGCCGCGAACTGATCGCCGGGCGACTCGCCAAGGCCCGCGGCGCGACGCTGGTGCCGAGCTTCGACGACCCGTGGGTGATCGAAGGGCAGGGCAGCGCCGCGATCGAGGCGGCGCAGCAGATGGTAGCGGTGGGGCTGGGCGAGCCCACGCACGCGGTCGTGCCGTGCGGCGGCGGAGGTCTCTCGGCGGGCATCGCGCTGGCGCTGCCCGAGGCGCGAATCACGATCGTCGAGCCCGAGGGGTGGGACGATATGACGCGCAGCCTGGAAGCGAGCTGGATCGAGCCCGTCGGCCCCAATCCGCCGCCGACCGCGTGCGACGCGCTGCAGACCCGCGAGGTATCGCCGCTGACCTTCGAGGTGCTGGCGCGGCGCGATGCCAAGGGCGTCGCGGTGGGCGAAGCGGAGATTGCCGCGGCGCAGCGCTGGGCGGCGGAGCGGTTGCGGCTGGTGGTCGAGCCCGGCGGCGCGGTGGGGCTTGCCGCGGTGCTGGCGGGTCGCGTGAGGCCGGAGCTGGGGATGCTGGTGATCCTTTCCGGCGGCAATGTCGATCTCGCGGCCTATGCGCGCGCGCTGGCGGGCGGCGGATAAGGGCGAAGGAAACAGGGCAAAAGGAAAGGGCAGCGAACCGAAGTTCGCCGCCCCCCTGTTTTCCGTCTGAACGCGAAGGCTTAGTTGGCCTTCATGTTGCTCGAGACGTTGTTGAAGGTCTTGTTGAGCTGGCTGCCCAGGCCCTGCATCGCGGCGATCGCGGCAACCGCGATCAGCGCAGCGATCAGGCCGTATTCGATGGCGGTCGCGCCCTTCGAGTTCTTCAGGAACGTGCGAATCTTCTGCATTTCGTATCTCCAGTCGTATTCCAAAGCTTCAGTCACCCGACCGGATCGGGAGGCCCCCCATCCAGCCCGGAAAGCGTTAGGCTGCTGAAGTTGAGGAATGTTTAAGAGGCGGCGTGCGCGAACAGCCGCTTACGAGGCCTTCATGTTGTTGGCGACGTTGTTGAAGGTGGTGTTGAGCTGCGCGCCCAGGCTCTGCATCGCGGTAATCGCAGCCACCGCGATCAGCGCGGCGATCAGGCCATATTCGATCGCCGTCGCGCCCTTCGCGTCTTTCCGCAAAGTACGAAATTTCTGCATTTCGTGTCTCCGGTCGTCTCTAGAGTCGAACTCTCCCGGCCGGATTGGACTCCCCCCAACCCAATGCGCGGAAATAGGTCACCGGAGTTGATGAAGGTTTAAAAAAAGGGGCTCCCGCTCAATGGGCGTTTGTCACCGCACTGTTGACGTTATTCCACATGCCGGTGGTGACTGATGCCAGGTTCTGGAATCCGGCGATCAGCGCGATCACGATGACCGCCACGATCAGGCCGTATTCGATTGCCGTGGCGCCGCGCTGATCGGACATGAGGCGCACGGTGAAGAAACGCATGCCGGTATTTCTTTCCGATCGCTCGCGGGACATGACCCCCGGATGACAGAATAGGCTTAACGAAGTGTCGACATGACCAATCTGACTGAAATACTTCCCGTCGTTGCGGTGGCGCTGTCCGACGATCAGGGGCGCTACCTGATGCAGCAGCGCCCCGTGGGTAAGGCGCATGCCGGGCTGTGGGAATTCCCCGGCGGCAAGGTGGAGCGTGGAGAAACGCCCGAGCAGGCCTTGTGCCGCGAACTCGCCGAGGAGCTTGGCATCGCCGTCACGCCGGATGATCTGTCGCCCTTCGCCTTCGCCAGCCAGCCGGCGGGCGGGGAGCGGCATCTGATCCTGTTGCTCTATCTATGCCATCGTTGGGAGGGGGCGCCGCGCGCGATCGAGGCGGCGGCGCTATGCTGGGACGTGCCCGCCGCGCTCGCTGCGTTGCCGATGCCGCCGGCGGACGTGGTGCTGGTCGAGGCGTTGAAGGAGCGGCGAGCGTCGGCGAAACGTTCAGCCCAGCACGTCAAACCAGATCCATATCGAGCGGGCCAGCGCGGTTCCGCCGAAGAAAAGTAGGAATGGGGCGAAGACGATTCCTGTCCAGCGGCGGATGTTTCCGCTGCGGTGATATATGGTCAGGCCCGATGCTGCGGAGAGGGCGAAGGATATCGTTGCGAATTGCCCAATGAGGCGCGCTACGCTGGGGCGAACACGTTCTTGCTCGACGCCCCATGTCGTATAAGGATCCACACCCATTGATCCTATCCAGAAGAGAGTGGATACGAGAAAGATTGAAATTCCTAATTTCCATCTCATCTTGATGAATGCCCTATTTTATTAGATTTCTCAATTCATTCCATCTTTTTGTAACATTTCTTCCGTATCCGAGTTTGCTTTGCATTTTATCAAGTGGCACTTCTGTGCCAAAGTTATATCTTGCAGCGATTGTCTCTATCTGATTTTTGTTCATATCAGATGCTTTTGTTCCTTTGAAATCTAGATCCCTGAGGTCAGATAGGTGTTTAGCTGCAAGAAAAATGCTAAATTGTGAATTTTCGATCGATGATAGTATCATTCTGCGCTGGGATTCTGTTAATTGATAACCTGTTCCGTAATTCAAAGACTCTGCAGCTCTTCTTAATTGAATGCTAACATTTCCGAATGAAGTTTTATCTTTGGAATTATCAATTCTGACACTATATGCTATCTTGTCTATTTCTAGCGGGTCTCCTCCGACCTCGATAAATGCTACTCCTGCCACCAATTCTGGTGGCAAGTCAAAGATATCTGCCGCCTTTTTTATGGAATCCCTGTATCCTCTGACCCATTGCCTCTTAAATTTGAATACCTCTTCGTTTCCATTTCCTAGCATTAATTTGTCTATCTGCCAATTTGCTATATCTGAAGCGCTCCATTCCTTTGTTACTGATCGTGGAGGATATTTTCCAGATAATTGGATGAGCTTGTTATGAATTTCTGAGAGATACGGAATATACTTTGATTCGTCCTCCTGAATTTCATTAATCTTATTGTCGGACTTGCTTTTTTTTGCGTCACTAGTTTGCAGATCGCGTTGATTTTTATTAGGTTTTTCGGAATTTTTATCCGTCTGTGCGGCTCCGCCATGAGTATAATATTTTCCCTGGCCCTTAAAAGTAAATCGGCCCGTTTCGGGATCGTGCCAAGGGTTGGATTTGATTTCTAGGTCGGTGTCGTCGGAAAAAATGACTTTCCTTCCAGTTCGAAGATAGATTCCAAACGCGATCCGTTCCTTGCGAGATGTAGAAAACGAATAATTTTCCGTCATGGCAGCAACTCCAGGATATTTTTAACATACCGGAAGGAACATGCTGTAGGAAAGCGACTGCCGATAACGTAAGGTGCTGCTAGCTTGTTTTGCTCTTTATCATGAACTTGGCTTCGATCTCGCGCGGCTATCCGCACCAACCAGTCCGCTTGGGCAGAGCGTCGCTAAACCGCTCCCCCGCTCACCGCCCCGCCGTCAGCGGAAAGTGCAACGTCGCGATCGTCTGTCCGTCGCGGCGGGTGACCGCGATATCGCCGCCGAGTTGCGAGGCGAGTGCGGCGATCAGTCGCTGTCACATCCGCGCGCCGTCGCCGTCGGGCGGGGTATAGCCCACGCCGTCGTCGGCGACGCTGAGTTGCATTGCGTCTGGGCGGAACGGATGCGGGCGCAGCCGGACGCTGACGTTGCCGGGGCGGTCGTCAGGATAAGCGTGCTTCGCGATATTGGTCAGCAATTCATTGGTGATCAGCCCGAGGATCACCGCTTGCGACAAGGGCAGGCGGCATTCGTCGATCTCCAGCCGCAGCGCGACCGGGCGCAGGTTGAACCGGCTTTGCCGCATATCGTCGCACAGATTGCCGAGAAAGGCTGCGATCTCGACGGTTTCGCGCTCGGCCTCTTCGAGGCGCAGCCGTTGATAGACCCGGCTCAGCACCACGATGCGCGACGCCACGCTGTCCAGCGCGGCGGCGACCTCCGGGGTGGCGGCGCTCTGGCGCATCAGGGAGGTGCTCGACACGAGCATCGCGAGATCGTTGGACAGCCGGTGCGACAGTTCGCGCAGCAGCGCCGCGGTCCGTTCCTGCGCGTTGCGGGCGTCGGCGAGATCGGCGGCGAGCGCATCGCGCTGGCGGTTGCGCCGCCCGACATACCATGCCGCGATCAGGCCCAGCGCGATCGTCGCGATCAGCCCCAGAGCGTCGTCGGGATCGGTCACCGCAAAGCCGTCGCCGGGCAGGACGAAGGCGAGTTCGAGCCCGCCCACCGCGACGCTGGTCAGCGCCGGTCCGCGCCCCGCGCCGCCCGCGACGACGACGAAGGCGAGCGCCATGAAGATGCACAACAGCCACGGCCGATCGGGTGCGAGGTGTAGGCCGCCCAGCGTTACGGCGGTTACCAGCACGATCGCGCCGGCGGACAGCAGCAGCGGGCGTTTGATCACGGGCGTCACGATCAATTCCAGGCAGATATCGACCGACACACGCTTGCCGATGCTTGCTTACGCGCGCCTTACTTCGACAGCTCACTCAAGATATGCCGTGGCCGGGACGTAATGTCTCTGTAAGCCTTGGATAGTAGGGGGAGCCCGGCCTCGCCGGGAGGCGACGATGGTATCAACCCTAATTGTGCGCAGGGCCGCTTGACCGACGAACCAGCCTCCATCCCGCCGTTGCCGGCGGCCCGTATCATGAGCAACGGCGCGCAGCTGCGGCTGATCGGCGTTGTCGCGGTCGCGCTGGTCGCGCTGCTGCTGCTGATCGCCGGCGCGCGCGCCTTGCTGACGCCAAACCCGACGCCACCGGAGAACTTCCCGGCCGGCGCAGATCGACCGACGCCGGAGCAGCTCGCGCAGCTGACGATCGCCCCGGTGCGGAGCGGCGCTGACGAGACGCTGATCCGTGCGAGCGGCGCGATCGCGGTCGATGGCGACCGCAGCACCCCGGTGCTGCTGCCCTTTTCGGGGCAGGTGATCGCGGTCTTTGTCGAGCCCGGTCAGCGCGTTGCGCAGGGCCAGCCGCTGCTGCGCATCGCGTCGCCGGAGATGGTCGACGCGCGCAACACCCTCGCCGCCGCCACCGCGCAACAGGCGAGCAGCACAGAAGCGCTGCGGATCGCGGAGGCGAATGCCACGCGGCAAAAGGCGATCTACGAAACCGCGGGTGGCGCGCTGAAGGATTACAAACAGGCGCAGGCCGATCTGGTCGCCGCGCAATCGGCCGCGCGCACTGCGCAATCGGCGGTGCGTGCGGCGGAGAATCATCTGGCGATTTTCGGCCGCGGTGACGGCAATGCGACTCAGCCGGCGACGGTCTATCGCGCCCCGGTCGGCGGGCTGATC
>JAFKLV010000104.1 GCA_017304125.1 Sphingomonadales bacterium | reverse complement strand
CGCAGCAGATCGATGTCGGCGCGCCGCCGCTCGCCCAATGGTGGCGCGCGTTCGGCAGCGCGAAGCTCGATGCTTTGGTCGAGGCCGCGCTGGCGCATAATGAGGATCTGGCCACCGCGGAGGCGAATCTGCGTCAGGCGCAGGAGCAGGCCCGCGCCACCGCGGGCGGGCAGGGGCCACAGGCCGATCTCAACTATCAGGTGCAGCGCGCGCGCGTCTCCAACGCATTGCAGACCCCGCTCGCCGACCAGTCGGTCAATCTCTACACGCTGCATACCGCGCAGGTGACGGTGGCCTATCCGCTCGATCTGTTCGGCGAGGGGCGCAATCATGTGCGCTCCGCGCGCGCGGCGGCCGAGGTGGCGGCGCACCGGCTCGATGCGGCGCGGATCACCGCGGTCTCCAATCTGGTGCAGGCCGCGATCCAATATGCCGCGCTCGATGCGCAGGTCGGCGCGACGCGCAAGGCGATCGCCGATAACCGCGCGCTGGTCGATATGCTCGAGCGGCGCCGCGTGCTCGGCGATGTCGGGCTGTCCGACGTCACCGCGCAACAGACTGTGCTCGCCAATGCCGAGGCGGCGCTCCCGCCGCTGGAGCGGCAGCGCGATCATCAGGCGGGATTGATCCTCTCGCTGCTCGGCAAACCGGCCGGCTCGCCGCTCCCGGCGCTGCCGGCGATGACGGAATTGCAGCTGCCGGGCGATCTGCCGGTCGCGCTGCCGTCCGATATCGTCGCGCACCGGCCGGACGTGCAGGCGGCGGCAGCGCAGATGCGCGGGGCGGCGGCGGATGTCGGCGCAGCGATGGCGGCGCGACTGCCCTCGATCACGCTCAGCGGGCAGGCCGGGGGCTCGGCGACGCATTTCGCGGACATGTTCGCCAGCGGCAATCCGTTCTTCTCGCTGATCGGCGGGGTGACCCAGCCGCTGTTCCACTCGGGCCAGTTGCTCTACCAGAAGCATGCTGCCGACGCCGCGCTCGACGCAGCCAAGGCGCAATATCGCGCGGCGGCGCTGCAGGCGTTCCTCGATGTCGACGATGCGCTGTCGGGGCTGCGCACCGACGCGGCGGCGCTCGACGCGGCGACCCGCGCCGACGCTGCCGCCAGCCGCACGCTGGCGATGACGCGGCGGCAGATGGAGCTTGGCGCGGTCGGCAGTTTCGCGCTGCTCAACGCCTCCTCGGCGGCGTCGCAGGCGGCGGTGCAGCGCATTCAGGCGACCGCGGCGCGGCTCACCGACACGGTGGCGCTGTTCCAGGCCTGCGGGACGCCGGTGACGGGGAAATAATCAGGTCTGGAGCATATAGCCCACGCCGCGCACCGTCTGGACGGTGAGCGCTAGGCCCGCGTCCTTCAGATGGCGGCGGATGCGGTGGATATAGACTTCCACTGCATTCGATCCGAGCGAATCGCCCGCGCCGAACAATTGATCCTCCAGCACGCGCTTGGGCACCACGCGATTGGGTTGGCGCATCAGCAGTTCGAGCAATTCGCCCTCGCGCACCGAAAATTCCAGCGCGGCGCCCTCGGCATGAAACTGCCGCGCCTCGGTGTCCAGCTCCAGCGCGCCGGCGCGCAGCAGCCGGTCCTTATAGCCCGAATCGCGGCGCAGGATCGCCAGCACCCGCGCGTGAAGCTCGTCGAAGTGGAACGGCTTGGACATATAATCGTCCGCCCCGGCGCTCAGCCCGCGGATGCGGTTTTCCACCTCGCCGCGCGCGGTAAGGATGATGACCGGCTCGCTGCGTTGCGCCGCGCGCAGCCGCCTGAGCAGATCGAGCCCGTCCTCGTCGGGCAATCCAAGGTCGAGGATGACGAGCGCATAGCGCGTCGTGCGGATCATGATCTCCGCATCGCCCGCATTATGCGCCAGATCGCAATGCAGGTGGCGCGCGGCGAACGCCTCGCCGATCGCCTGCGCCAGCTCGATATTGTCCTCGACGACCAGCAATCTCATCGCCGCCTCATGCGACGGGCGCGGCGGCCGTGCAATGCGCGATCAGTCGTGCGGGCCGGCATAGCCGGGGAGATAGGCCGCCTCCGCGCCGCGCGCGATCGTCACCGCCTTTTCGACCGCGGTATCGAAATCGCTTTCGAGCAAAGCCGGCTTGATCCGGTGGCGCAGGAAATCGGCCCACAGGAATTCCGAATAGGGCGTATCGTCCTTGGCATAGCCGCCCGCGCGGCGGAGTTGCCCGGCGAGCGAGCGATACGGGTCGTCGCGCAGCCGCGAGAGCTTCTTGGGCAGCTCCGACACCGGCTTGCGCTCGCCCTTTTCGTCGAACGGGTGGAGCCAGTTGCGATTGTCCATTACCGTCAGGAAGGTCTCGCGCGACAAATGGCTGAGATCGGCGACGATCCGCACCAGCACCTGCTGTTGTCCCGCCTCCATCAGCGCCACCGCGAGATGGTGGTTGTCGATGATCCACGGCCGCTGTTTCGGCCCGAGGATCGCGGGCAGCAAATGATGCGACAGGAATGCGCCGCCGGCCTCATGCGAGCGCTCCTCCCAATCGCGGCGCTTGCGCGCGACCTCACGTTTGCCGACCGTCATCTGCGTTGGGCGCAGCTCGTCGAGCGGGGTCGGGTGGAGGATCGGTGGGCAGTCCTGCATCGTCTCTTCCCCTAGGGTTTGATCGCCGCGACCGCGTCGGCCACGCTGTAGCTGCTTCGCGCGGCCAGATCGTCGCGCCCGGCGCGGTGGAACAGGTCGCGGATATGATCATGGACCCGCGCCAGCCGCAAGCTGATGCCTGCGCGGGATATTTTGTCCTCGAATTCGGTCAGGCAATCGAGCGCCGTGCTGTCCAGATCGAAGCTTTCCTCGATGCTCAGCACCAGGAAGCGCCCGTTGCCCAGCCGGCGCTCGACATCGCGCAGCACACGCTCGGCATTGCCGAAGAACAGGGGTTCGGACGGGCGGAGCACCATGACGCCCGCCACCGGCTTGGCATCGGGATGCCGCGCGAGGTCGACGAAATCATGCCCGCCGCCGAGTTGCCCGAGTTCGAGCACGTTCGAGGTCGACATGCGCTGGATCAGCGCGGCGAGCGACAAAGCGATCGCGATCAGCATCCCGTCGAGCACACCGAATGCCAGCACCGCCACGGCGGCGGCAAAGGCGACCACTTCGTCACGCCCGATCCGCCACAGATGGACGAAGGGGGTGGGGGACAAAGCGTGGGTGAGGGCGGCGATCACCACCGCCGCCAGCACCGCATCGGGCAAATGCGCGATCGCCGGCCGGCCGAACCACGCGAGCAGCCCGAGCGTGATCGCCGCGAATACCGGCGTCCAGCGCGAGGCAGCGCCTGCCGCTTCGCTCGCCGAGCCGGCGGAGAAGCCCGCGCCGACCGGCATGCCCTGCACGATCGCCGCGGCCAGATTAGCGCCGCCGATCGCGGCCAGTTCGCGGTCGGGATCGATCGACTCGCCGTGGCGCAAGGCGAGCGCGCGCATCGTTCCCCAGCTTTCGGCAAACAGGATCAGCGCCAGCGGGACGACCAGCTGCGCCAGCCGCGAGATCGCGCCGAAGCCGATATCGGGCATCTCGGGCAGTCGCAGCGTGATCGCGATATCGCCCACCGTCCGCACGCCATACGCCGGCAGATCGAGCAGCAGCGAGGCGCCGATCCCCAGCACCAGCACGACGAAGGCCGCGGGCACGCCGCGCACGCGACGCAGTCCGAGCAGCAACGCCAGCGACACCACTCCGGTCGCCAGCGAGGCGGGGTGCCAGTCGGGCATCGTCTCGGCGAGTCGTGTGATCAGCGTCAGCAGATTGCCGCCCGACACGTCGATCCCGACGATCGCGGGCAATTGCCGCAGGATGATCGTGACCGCGAGCCCGAGCGCAAAGCCGCGCAGCACCGGGCGGGCGATAAAGCTGGTCAGCGCACCGAGCCGGAGCGCTGCGGCGATCAGGAACAGCACCCCGGCCAGCGCGACCGCCAGCGTCGCCAAAATCTCGCGCGGCACCGCCTCATGCGCCATTGTCGCGAGCGCCGCCGCAAGGATCGCGGCGGAGGATGAGGTGGGGGAGACGATCGCGAACCGGCTGCGCCCGATCGCGGCATAGGCGAGGCATCCGGCAACCGCAGCGACGATCGCGCGTGCCGGCTCCAGCCCGGCGATGCTGGCATAGGCCACCGCCTCCGGCAGCAACAGCCCCGCGACCGATACGCCAGCGATCACATCGGCCCGCGCCATGGCCGGCACGCTAAGCACTTTCAATGCATTGGCAAGCCGCGACAAAGGGGGGCATCGCATTCCCCGGCGCACGCTCGCGCCATTCCGTCTCTCGCTGTCCCATTTTGGCGCAAATGAGAAAAGGTGCGCTTTAACAGTCAGTTGATCTTCAGTTCATGTTGCGGGATTGAGCGGGCGCCCGGGAGGCCGGCAACGGCTCTCCCGATCCGGGTTCGCAAATTAGGAATAGATATGCGCAAGCTTGCTCTCGCCGCCGTGCTGTCGGCCGGCGCCGCGATGATCGCCGCCATGCCGGCTTCGGCCGCGGTGGTGTTCAATCTCGACAATGTGAAGCTCGTCGACGGCGGAACGCTTTCGGGCTCGTTCACCACCAGCGACGATCTCGCCACGCTGATCGGCTTCTCGATCACCTCCTCGACCAACAACGGCTGGCCGTATGGCAATTACACCGGCACCACCTACACGCTGGGCGATGCGACCTCGGTGTTCTGGACCTCGGCACAGGGTCTGGCGGCGAGCTTCGCCGGCGGGACGTTGCACCTCTATTTCGAATCGCCGCTGACCGCGCTTGGCGCGAAGCTGGATCAGACGACCAGCGAGACGCAAAAGGGCATCGGGACGCGCTGGACCACCTCGGGCGGCGTCTCCGGGGTCGTTGCCGGCGGTGTGCCGGAGCCGGCGACCTGGGCGATGATGATCGCCGGTTTCGGGCTGGTCGGGGCGGCGATGCGTCGCCGCAAGGTGCAGGTGCGTTTCGCCTGACACCCGGTCCGCTTCAAAACGATCAAAAGGGCGTCGTTATCGGCGCCCTTTTTTTGTCTCCGCGCCGGTTCGTTCGCGGTGGAACGCCGTTTCCGTCCGGCGGTGTCGGTTGGGGAAAATGCCGCGTGGTGATATAGTCACCCCGGCGCTGCGGACTCGATCCGGCCAGCAGCCGAACCGCGCGCCTGATCGATGCCGACACCGGCTCGGCGAGTGGCGATGCGTGTCTCCGCAGGGAAGTTGGGCACGCTAGTCGCCGGCGCCTGCATCGCGATCTGTTCCGGCCAGTTTCTCCGCGTTTTTGCGGACGCCGGATCGCGAGGAGACGAAAGATGAAACCGAAACCTTGGCTGATCGCTCTCGGCACAGTCGCGCTCGTCCTGCCGGCTTTTGCAGTGGCGCAGCGCGGTGGGCATGTCGCGATGCCGACAATGGCGAGCCCGGCGACCACGCCCGCCACGCATATGCCGCTCGGGCCAACCAACGGAACCGGCTGGAACCATATGAACGGCCCGACCCATGCCACCGGCCAGCCCAGCGCGAGTTGCGGCAGCGCGAGCGCGCCGACCACGCCGGGCAATGCCGCCGCCGCGCCGGGATCGGCCTTCGATCCGACCGGCAAGGCCGGGTCGGTCTATGCCGGCCAGCAGCCGCAGAATTCGCGCAACACCGCGTCGGTGGCGCAATATGATTCTGCCTGCCTGCACAAGAAATAGGCGCGATTGAGCGCCGGGCACGTGCACGGCCCCTCGGCGGCCGGGCGCGTGCCCATGCCTTCTTTAAGAAAATCAAATATTTTCAGAAAGATGGAGGCCCGACCGGGAATCGAACCCGGGTGCAAGGATTTGCAGTCCTCTGCGTCACCACTCCGCCATCGGGCCCCGATGTTCGTGGAGGCGGGCTGATGCGTCGGCGCTCGCCCGCTGTCAAGCGTGCGCCGACAGTTGGCGTTGCCGCAGGGACGCGATACAAGCCGCGCGAATGCTTTAGTGTATTGCATCAATAAAACAGCTGTGCGACAGGGTAAGATGATGACCGCGACCATTTCTCCGGCGACTGATTTCGAGGCGATGCGCACCGCAATGGTGGTGAGCCAGCTGCGTCCCAATGCGGTGAGCGATCCGCGCATCGTGGCCGCAATGGCCGGCGTCGCGCGCGAGACGTTCGTTCCGTCCGAGGCTGCGGCGCTTGCCTATCGCGACACCGCGGTGCCGCTGGGCGGCGGGCGTGCGGCGAATCTGCCGATCGCCACCGGCCGGCTGCTCACCGAAGCGCGGCTGGAGCCGGGCGACCGGGTGCTGCTGATCGGCGCCGCGACGGGTTATACCGCGACGGTGCTCGCCGGGCTGGTCGGCCATGTCGTCGCGGTCGAGAGCGATGCCGATCTCGCCGCCCGCGCGCGCACCGCGCTCGCCGGGGTGGCCGGGGTCGAGCTGGTCGAGGGGCCGCTCGAACAGGGCCATGCCGCGGGCGCGCCTTATGACGTGATCGTCGTCGACGGCGCGGTCGAGGAATTGCCCGAGG
>JAFKLV010000103.1 GCA_017304125.1 Sphingomonadales bacterium | reverse complement strand
CCGGCACGTGTTTCGCGTGCCGGTCGACCGCGCCGCGCCGCAGGCGGTGACGCGTGGCACCGGGCTCGAATGGACCCCGGTCGCGGCGGGCGGCGAGCGTATTGCCTTCGTCGCGGCGGGGCCGACCCGCGCGGGCGAGGTGCGGATGATCGGCGCCGACGGCCGCGATACACTGATCGGTGAGGCGTCGACCGGCTATGCCCCGCCGATGGTCGTCCCCAAGCAGGTGACGTTCAAGGCCAGCGACGGGCTGGTGATCCACGGCCAGTTGTTCGAGCCGGCCGGCGGCGCGGGCAAACGCCCCGCATTGGTCTTCGTCCACGGCGGGCCGATGCGGCAGATGCTGCTCGGCTTTCCCTATATGGATTATTACGCGCACAGCTATGCGGTGAACCAATATCTCGTGTCGCGGGGCTTTACCGTGCTGTCGGTCAATTACCGGCTCGGCATCGGCTATGGCCGCGCGTTTCAGCATCCCGCGCAGGCGAGCTTCCGGGGCGCCTCCGAATATCGCGACGTTCAGGCGGCGGCCGCCTATCTCAAGACCTTGAGCGGGGTCGATCCCGAGCGGATCGGGATCTGGGGCGGATCCTATGGCGGCTATCTCACCGCGATGGCGCTCGCCCGCGACAGCGCGACGTTCAAGGCCGGGGTCGATCTCCACGGCGTCCACGATTGGTCGCGCACGCTGGTCGAGGAAGCCAAGCCGGTTGAGCGCTATGAGAAAGGCGATTGGGAGGCCACGCTCAAATCCGCCTTCGAAAGCTCGCCGGTCGCCGATGTCGCGCGGTGGAAATCGCCGGTGCTGCTGATCCACGGCGACGACGACCGCAATGTCCGCTTCAACCAGACGATCGATCTCGCGCGGCGGCTCGATGCGGCGGGGGTCCGCTACGAAGAACTGGTGCTGCCGAACGAGATCCACGGGTTCCTGCGCCATTCGGACTGGCTGACGGCCGATACCGCGACGGTGCGGTTCTTCGAGACGGAGCTGAAGAAATAGCGGCGTAGGCGCGAGAGAGGAAAAGCGATGATCAAGGGATCATGCCTGTGCGGTAAGGTCGCCTTCGCGATCGACGGCAATTTCGGCCCGGTCGGGCAATGCCATTGTTCGAAATGCCGCAAAGTCTCCGGCACCGACGGCAATGCGGTTTTCTATACTTCGGTGAAGAGCTTTCGCTGGCTCGGCGGCGAGGAGGAGATCAGAAGCTTTCTGGTGCCCGGTTCGGATGGCTGGCAATCGACCTTTTGCGGGACGTGCGGCAGCCCGGTGCCGCATACCGACAGCGCCGGGAAGATCTATTTCGTCCCCGCCGGGCTGCTCGACGACGATCCGGGGTTTCGCGGCTATGCGGCGCACATCTTCGTCGGCTCCAAGGCGCCGTGGGTGCGCATCACCGACGATGCGCCGCAATATGCGGAAGGCTTCACGTCGCCGGGGGCTGGCGGATAATCCGGCAGGTCAGCCCAGCCCGAGCCATTGCGCCATGCGATCGAGCTCTGCGCGGAGCGCCTCCTGCGTATGCCCGGGGGCGCCCGGCTCGAGATGGGTGGACTGGACGATCAGCCGCCGCGCCTGCCGGTCGGCCTTGAGATCGACCCGCGCGACGAGCCGGTCGCCGAGCAGGAAGGGCAGCACATAATAGCCATATTGCCGCTTTTCCCCCGGCACATAGATTTCGATGCGATAGCGGAAGCCGAACAGCCGCTCGGCACGGTCGCGTTCCCAGATCAGCGGATCGAACGGGGCGAGCAACGCCTGCGCGTCGATCCGCCGCGGCTGGCGCGCGTCGCGGTGCAGCCACGCCTGCCGCCAGCCGGGGACGCTGACCGGGATCAATATCCCCTCCTCCGCGAGCGCCTCGATCGCGGGGCGCGCCTCGGCCGGTGACTGGCGGAAATAATCGCGCAATTCGCCCTCGGTCGCGATGCCGTGCGCCGCCGCCGCGCGCTCGATCAGCCCGCGATGCGCCGCGGCATCGCTGGGGGTCGGCCGGGCCAGCACCTCGGCGGGAATGACGCGTTCGGTGAGATCATAGACGCGCTCGAAGCTGCCGCGGCGCGTGGCGGTGGTGATATGCCCGGCCCAGAACAGCCATTCGAGCGCGCGCTTCGTATCGCTCCATTCCCACCAGCCCGATTGGCCCTTGTGGCTCTCGAAATCCGATGCGGCGAGCGGCCCTTCGGCGCGGATCCGATCGAGCAGTGCCATCGGCTCGGCGCGGCGCTCGGTGGCGTAGAGCCGCATCCGGCCCCAGCCGGTCTCGCCGCGATCGGCCTTGGCCATCCGCCAGCGTAGCAGCGGCTGCGTGTCGAACGGCAGCAGCGAGGCTTCGTGCGCCCAATATTCGAACAGCTTGCGCTGGCGCTTCGGCCCCCAGGCAAGGCGATCGAGATCGCCCCGGTCATAGCCGCCGAGGCGCGAGAAAGCGGGAAGATAATGCGCCCGCGCGAGGACGTTGACGCTGTCGATCTGATGCAGGTTGAGCCGCTCGATCGTGCGGCGGAGATGCGCGGCGGTGGGCAGTTCCGGGCGCTTCACGCCAAAACCCTGCGCGGCAAGCGCGATGCGCCGCGCGAGCGGCAGCCCGATCCGTTCCACCGTCATCAGCTGTGCCGCGCGGCCATATCGGCGGGCGGCTCCCAGCCGAACACGCTGCGCCCGCCATAATCGTGCGAGCGGGCGAATTCCTCGGCGATGATCGTCTCGACCGACGGGCCGGTGGCGGTCGCCTCCAGCCGGCGCGCCTGCGCGTCGAGCCGGCGGATCGCGGCCAGCTCTTCCTCATTCCCCAGTTTCGCCCGCAGGACGGCGGACTTCATCACCGCGATCGTATGGTCATAGACTTTGGTCGGCACGGGATAGGGATGCCGGTCCTTCCCGCCATGCGCGAGCGAGAAGCGCGCGGGATCGCTGAAGCGGCACGGCGCACCGTGAACCACCTCCGCCACCAGCGCCAGCGCGCGCACCGTGCGCGCGCCGACGCCGGGCACCAGCAGCAGCTCGGCGAAATCGGCCGGGCCGCGATCGGCGGCGGCGGCGAAGGCGGCGTGCAGCCGGCGATCGACGATATTTTCGGCGCGCACCTCATGATGATCGGGCAGCACCAGATGCGGAAGCAATGGCTCGGTCGGGCCGGCGGGCGCGCCTTTGCCGTCGATCCGGGCAAGCTCGCGCGCGATGCCGCCCGGCCCGATCTCGCCGAGCAGGTCGAGCTGGCGCAGGCGCGAGGCGGCGGCGCGGCGATCGGCGAGATTGACGATCCGCCCCTGATGATGCCCCTCGATCGCGGCATGCGGGGCGTCGACGAAGCTCTCCAGCCCTTCCGAGAGCCAGTGATAGCGCCGCGCCTGCCGCCGCGCGCCGTTCATGCCCTGCTGGACGACGACCCAGCGGCCGTCGTCGGTGACGATGAAGCCGTGGAGGTAGAGGTCGAACCCGTCCTGCACCGCGGCATTGTCGACCTTCGCGACGAGCCGGCTGACCCGGCCGAGCGCCGCGCCGTCGATCCCGGTGCGCTCGCCGACCGCCGCCAGCTCGTGCGGGGTCGCGCGGCTGTGTCGGCCGCGGCCGCCGCAGACATGGATGCCGAGCTCGCCCGACAGAGGCGCCAGCCCGCGTTTCAGCGCGCCGATCACGCTGGTGGTGATGCCCGAGGAATGCCAGTCCATCCCCATCACCGCGCCGAACGACTGGAACCAGAAGGGATGCGCGAGCCGGCGGAGCAGCCCGTCGCGGCCATATTCGATCACGATCGCCTCGGCGATCACCGCGCCGAGTCGCGTCATGCGCCGCCCCAACCAGGCGGGCACATGGCCGCCGTGCAGCGGAAGGTCGGCGCTGCCCGCGCGCTGCCCCATCAGGCGGCTCGCGCCGACGGGCAGCGTCGGCTCGGGGTCAGATCCGCAGGATGAAGCGCCATATGCGCACCCTAGCAGCTGCGGAACATCAAGGGAACAGGCGTCGTTAGTTGGGGGGTCGGGTTGCCTAGCTCGCGCGCGCGGGTTCGCTGATCCCCGGTGCGCCGGTTTCCCAATGGCCCGCGAGCTGCCACGCGCCGCCGCCGTCGGTCGCGGTGATCATTGCGTCATACCAGCGGTGGTGCGGGGCCGCCGCCAGCGCGACGGTGGCGGTCGCCTTGGGGGCGAGGGTGATCTGCGCCGTGTCGGGGGCGGCGTGGGTCGACCGAATGTCGAGCGTGACGGGCTGCTCCCCGTGATTGACGAGGCGGAGGATCGTCCGCGCATCGCGCCGTTCGGCGGTCGCGGCGATCCGATGCGTCCCGGCGATGCTGCGATAAAAGCCATTGGGGCCTTGCACCCGCAACGTGCGCGCGCCGAGCACATTGGCCTGCCAGCGATCCTCGAGCGTCTGCCCGGCGCCGAGCGTATAATGGCGCGGTCCGCCGTGATCGGCGGCGCCCGCGACGATCAGCACCGCCGCGCGCGATCCGCGATTGCGGAACCGCAGCCGCAGCGTATCCCCCTCCCACACCGGCTCGACATCGAGATCATAGGGCAGCGCGCGCGCCGGCCGGGTGCCCGGCTCGACCGCGGGCGGGGGCGGTGGGATCGAGGGCAGTTCGGCCTTTGCCCGGCGACAGGCGGCGTCGCTTTCGGCGAGATAGGCGCCGACCGGCGGCAAGGCCGCATGCCATGACGTGTCGCGCCGCGCGGCCGGCGACACGTCGAAATCGAACATGCCGGTGAGGTCGCTGCACACCGCGCGCCGCCACGGGCTGATATTCGGTTCCATCACGCCGAAGCGGCGTTCGAGCAAACGCAGCACCGACGTATGGTCGGCAAGCTCCGAACTGACCCAGCCGCCGCGCGTCCAGGGGGACACGATCAGCAACGGCACGCGCGGCCCCAGCCCGATCGGCTGCCCCGCATGATCCTCGCCGCGCAGCGGAACGGTGCTGGCGCCCATGCCGGGCAAAGTGGCCGGCAGCGGCGGGCTGACATGGTCGAAAAAGCCGTCATTCTCGTCGTAATTGAGGATGAAGGCGGTTTTCGCCCACACCTCGGGATTGGCGGCGAGCGCGGCGACGAGCCCCGCGGTCAGCACCTGCCCGTAAGCCGGCGGCGCATCGGGATGTTCGCACATGTGAAACGGGGCGACGATCCACGAGACCTGCGGCAAGCGATCGGCCGCGACATCGGCGGCGAAGGCGCGGATCAGATGCTCGCCCCGCGTCGCCGCCGCATTCTCGTGGTTCGATCCCGCCACCCAGGCGCGGGCGGCGGCATAATCGGGCGAGTCCTTGCCCAGCCCGCGATAGCGCGCGAACAGTGCCAGCGAATTGTCGCCGTAATTGTCGAACTCCTGATAGATTTTCCAGCTTATCCCCGCGGCGCCGAGGCGGGCGGAATAGGGCATCCAGTCGAGCGCCGGGGCCTTGGGGTTGTCGCGATCCATGTCGGCGGTTTCATTGGTGTCGACCCCGTCATTGGTGACGTTGAACGGCCCGTGCCGCCCGATCGCGTCGCCGCTGGTGCCGCTCCACAGGAACAGGCGGTTGGGGCCGGTCGGGCCGTGGATCGAGCAATGATAGGCATCGCCGATCGTGAACTGATCGGCCAGCGCATAATAATAAGGCACGTCGGCGCGCGTCATATAGCCCATCGAGAACGGGCCCTTTTCGGGCATCCACACGTCCCAGTTTTCCCAGCGCGCGTGGCTGCCCTTCCAGCTATGGTCGAGGCTGTGCAGGCAGCCGGCCGCGGTCGCCCGCGTATCGAGGTGGAACGGGCGGATGATCGCGCCGCCGTCCTTGGCAGCCTGTTGCTGCTCCCACACCGTGCGCCCCGACGGCAGGATCGCCGGGCGCGGATCGGCAAAGCCGCGCACCCCGCGCAGGCAGCCGAAATAATGATCGAAGGAGCGGTTCTCCTGCATCAGGATGACGACATGCTCGACATCCGCCAGCGAACCGCGCGGCCGGCGTGCCGCGCTGGCGCGGGTGGCATTGAGGGTGGTGGCGGCGGCGGCCCCGGTGACGAAGCCGCGACGGTCGATCTTGGGAAGGCTCATGCCGCGATCCTGCACAATTTCATGACACGGCGATATCATTGCCGAAAGCGAGGGCGACGGCACGCATTTACGTTGCCGCCGCCGCAACCATGGCTCTTGACCCTCAACTTCGCTTCAAGGTTACACAGGGGCAAATCCCCGCCGAAAGGTTGTCCATGACTGATCAGAGCAACGCTGCTGTTCCTCCAACCGGGCTTCGCCTCTATTCTCTTCTCACCGAGGCCGGCGAGCTGGAACTGAGCCTCGAAACCAGATCGATCGAGGCGCCCAAGCCGGGCGACGTTGTGGTCCGCGTCGAGGCGGCGCCGGTCAACCCGTCCGATCTGGGGCTGCTTCTGGGCGCGGCGGATGTCTCCACCGCCCGGACGGAAGGCGAGGGCGCCGCGCGCCGCACGGTCATGTCGGTGTCGGACGCGGGGCGCCGCGCGATGGCCGGCCGGGTCGGGACGCCGATGATCGTCGGCAACGAAGGGGCCGGCGTGGTGGTCGCCGCCGGGGACGGCGCGACCGATCTGATCGGGCGCACC
>JAFKLV010000102.1 GCA_017304125.1 Sphingomonadales bacterium | reverse complement strand
CTCGGTCGAGCGCGACGGGCAGCATGCCGCGGCGGCCAAGCTCAAGGCGATGTTCGTCGAGGCCAATCTGCCGGTGATGCTGGGCGAGACGCATATCGTCCCCGTGCAGGTCGGCGATCCGGTGAAGGCCAAGAAGATCAGCGATATCCTGCTCGCTGAGTACGGCATCTACGTCCAGCCGATCAATTACCCCACCGTGCCGCGCGGCACCGAACGCCTGCGCTTTACTCCCGGCCCGACGCACGACGAAACCATGATGCGCGAGCTGACCCAGGCACTGGTCGAAATCTGGGACCGGCTGGAGATGCGCAAGGCGGCGTAAGGGCGGGCTGATAAACCCAGCCCCCAGTCACACACTCACCGTCACCCCGGCCTTGAGCCGGGGTCCATTGTGCCTCAAGCTCTGCGGCAAGAACCTCTTGTCCCGCGCCTGCCTCCAGATGGACCCCGGCTCAAGGCCGGGGTGACGGGTTGAGTTGCGCCATCGCCCATTCGGCGGCTTCCCGCACCACTTCATTCGCGTCGTTAAGCAGCGGCGCGACAGCCGCTACCAGCCCCGCATCGCCGCTATTGCCCGCTGCGATCAGGCAGTTGCGCATCATCCGGTCGCGCCCGATGCGCTTGATCGGCGAGCCTGAAAACACCTGACGAAACCCGGCGTCGTCGAGCCCGAGCAGGTCCGCGAGCCGCGGTGCGGCCAGTTCGGCGCGCGGCAGGAAGGCACGGTTGGCGCGCGCGGTCTCGGCGAATTTGTTCCACGGGCAGGCGGCGAGGCAATCGTCGCAACCGTAGATGCGATTACCCAGCGCCGCGCGAAACTCGAGCGGGATCGGCCCGGCATGTTCGATCGTGAGATAGGAGATGCAGCGCCGCGCATCGAGCCGATAGGGTGCGGGAAAGGCATGGGTCGGGCAGGCGCGCTGGCACGCGTCGCATGATCCGCAGCTATCGCGCCCGGCGGTATCGGGCGCCAGCGACAAGGTGGTGTAGATCGCGCCGAGAAACAGCCAGCTGCCATCGGTGCGGCTGACGAGATTGGTATGCTTGCCCTGCCAGCCGAGCCCGGCGGCCTCGGCCAGCGGCTTTTCCATCACCGGCGCGGTATCGACGAACACCTTGAGATCGCCGCCGGCCTCCGCCACCAGCCAGCGCGCCAGCGCCTTCAGCGCCTTCTTCACCACGTCGTGATAATCGACCCCCTGTGCATAGACCGAGATGCGCGCGCGGTCGGTTTCGTCGGCCAGCCGCAGCGGGTCCTCGCGCGGGGCATAGCTCATCCCCAGCGCGATCACGCTCTGCACCTCGGGCCACAGTCCGGCGGGGCTTTCGCGGTGATGCGCGCGCGCCTCCATCCACAGCATGTCGCCGTGCGCGCCCTCGGCGAGCCATTGGCGCAATCGTTCGGCGGTGCGCGGCGCGGCGTCGGCGCGTGCCACCCCGCACGCCGCGAAACCCAGTTCGGCGGCTTTTGCCTTCAGGCGAATTTCGAGGGGCTTGTTTACTTCCACATTGTACCGCTAGCACATGCACGAGAGCATGAGCGACAATCCCGCGATCACCGCCACTGGCCTCGTCAAACGTTTCGGCGGACAGCGCGTCGTGGACGGGCTCGACCTGATCGTCCCCAGGGGAATGGTCTATGGCGTGCTCGGCCCCAATGGCGCGGGCAAGACCACCACATTGCGCATGTTGCTCGGCATCATCGAGCCCGATGAGGGCAGCCGCACCCTGCTCGGCTATACGCATCCGCGCGCGGCGAGCGATCTCATCGGCTATCTCCCCGAAGAACGCGGCCTCTACCCCGCAATGAAGGCGCGCGAGGCGATCGCCTTCTTGGGCGCGTTGCGCGGCTTGCCCTGGGCGGAGGGGCGGCGGCGCGCGGTGGCGCTGCTTGAGGCGAACGGCCTCGGCCATGCCGCCGATCAGAAGATCCGCAAGCTTTCGAAGGGCATGGCGCAGCTCGTGCAATTGCTCGGCTCGGTCGTCCACCAGCCCGAGCTGATCGTGCTCGATGAGCCATTCTCGGGGCTCGATCCGGTCAATCAGGAGCGGCTCGAGGCGCTGATCCTCGCCGAGCGCGATCGCGGCGCGACGATCCTGTTCTCGACGCATGTCATGGCGCATGCGCAGCGGCTGTGCGACCGGCTGGCGATCATCGCGCGCGGCAATCGCCGCTTCGAGGGGACGGTGGAGGAGGCGCGCGCGCTGCTGCCGCAGCAGGTGCATTATGTGCCGCACTTCCCCGATGCGGCGATCCGCGACCAACTCCCGGCCGATGCGGTGCCGGCGGGGGAGGGGTGGCGCTTCCAATTGCCGCGCGAGGGGATCGAGGGGCTGCTGCGCCGGCTAATCGACGCCGGCTACGGCATTTCCGGGCTGTCGATCGAGCGGCCGGGGCTGCACGAGGCCTTCGTCCGCATCGTCGGCGATGCGGCGCGGGAGGATGCGGCATGAGGCTCCCGCGCGCGCTCCGCCAGACGCTGACGATCGCGCGCCGCGATTTCGTCGCGACGGTGTTCACCCCGATCTTCCTGCTGTTCCTGCTCGCCCCGGTGATCATGGGGTCGTTCGCCACCGTCGGCAGCATGGGAGCGATGAGCGCGTCGGCCGGATCGGCCGCCAAGGCGCGGCTGGTGGCGGTGGTCCACCCGCACGACGCGGCACTGCTGCGCGACGCCGACGCCGCGCTCCGCCCGCTGTTTCCGCGCGATGCCCGCCTGCCGGCGCTGGAGATTCGCACCCCCGATCGCGCGCCTGCGGCATCGCGCGACATGCTCGCCAGCGCGGGCACCGATGTCGAGGCGGTGCTGACCGGCCCGCTCGATCGCCCGCATATCGTGCGCGCCGACGATGCGCGCCGCGACGCGGCCTATCTCGCCGCGCTCGCCGACCGCGCGGTGCGCGTATCGCGCGATCCGGGGGTGCATTCGGTCGCGGAGATCAGCATTTCGGAACGTGGCGCGCCAAGCGCGGGCGGGCGCAGCGCCTCCGGCTTCTTCGCGGTGTTCGGGGTGTTCTTCCTCACGCTGTTCCTGTCGGGACAGGTCGTCGGCACGATGGCAGAGGAGCGCAACAACAAGGTGATCGAGGTGCTCGCCGCCGCGGTGCCGCTGGAGAGTGTGTTCCTCGGAAAATTGCTTGGCATGTTCGGGGTGGCGGCGCTGTTCGTCGCTTTCTGGGGCGTGGTGCTGAGCCAGGTCAGCGCGCTGCTGCCCGGCGCCGGGCTGGCGGCGTTCAACCCGGCGGTCGGCTTTGCCCCGTTTGCGATGCTGTTCGTGGTCTATTTCGCGATGGCCTATCTGTTGCTCGGATCGGTGTTCCTCGGGGTCGGCGCGCAAGCCTCGACGATGCGCGAGATCCAGATGCTATCGCTGCCGATCACGATCGTTCAGGTCGGGATGTTCGGGCTGGCCTCCGCCGCCGCCGCCAACCCCGATTCGCCGATCGCGCTGATCGCGGCGGTGGTGCCGCTGTCCTCGCCCTTCGCCATGGCCGGGCGCGCGGCGATCGCGCCGGACATCTGGCCGCATCTGCTCGCGCTCGGCTGGCAGGCGTTGTGGGTGGCGATCTTCATCGCGATCGGCGCGCGGCTGTTCCGGCGCGGGGTGCTCCAGTCGGGCAGTCCGGCCGGCGCGTGGCGCAAACTGTTCGGCCGATCGGCGCAGGCGGACAAGCGTGCCGGCTATTGACATTTGTGTCAGCTACGGCTTTCCTCTTGCCAGGATGAGGAGATAGCCATGGCTACGCTGGCGACGAATGCGCTCGAAACCTTTGCCGTCGATCCGCTCGATGTCAGCCGGGCAGAGCTGTACCGCGACGATGTCTGGCAGGAACCCTTTGCAAAGCTGCGCGCTACGGCGCCGGTCTATAAGACCGAGCATTCCGAATATGGCAGCTATTGGTCGGTCTCCACCTACAAGCCGATCGTCGAGGTCGAGTCGCTGCCCGATCTCTATTCGTCCGAGGCGGGGGGCATCACGCTCGCCGATTTCATCGAGAATTCGGACGTGCGCATGCCGATGTTCATCGCGCGCGATCGCCCGGTGCACACCGGCCAGCGCCGCACCGTCTCGCCCGCTTTCACCCCGTCCGAAATGGTGCGCATGTCGGCGGACATCCGCCAGCGCACCCAGGAAGTGCTCGACGGCCTGCCGTGGGGCAAGGAATTCGACTGGGTCGATACCGTCTCGATCGAGCTGACCACGCAGATGCTGGCGATCCTGTTCGATTTCCCGTGGGAGGATCGCCGCAAGCTGACCTTCTGGTCCGATTGGGCGGGCGATATCGAGATCGTCAAGAACGAGGAACTGCGCCAGCAGCGGCTCGAATATATGTATGAGTGCGGCGCCTATTTCCAGAATCTGTGGAACCAGAAGGTCGGCAAGCCGCAGACGCCGGATCTCATCAGCATGATGATCCACTCCGACGCGATGAGCCACATGGATCATTTCGAATTTATCGGAAACCTGATCCTGCTGATCGTCGGCGGCAACGATACGACGCGCAATACGATGTCGGGCCTCGTCTACGGCCTCGACAAATTCCCCGACGAGCGCGCCAAGCTGGAGGCCGACCCCTCGCTGATCCCTAATGCGGTAAGCGAAACGATCCGCTGGCAGACCCCGCTGGCGCACATGCGCCGCACCGCGACCGCGGATACCGAGCTGATGGGGCAGCAGATCAAGGCCGGCGACAAGCTCGCGCTCTGGTATATCTCGGCCAATCGCGACGAGACGGTGTTCGGCGAGGATGCCGACAAACTGGTGGTCGATCGTGCCAATGCGCGGCGTCATCTCGCCTTCGGCCACGGCATCCACCGCTGCGTCGGTGCGCGGCTGGCGGAGTTGCAGGTCGGCATTCTGATGGAGGAAATGGCCAAGCGCCGGATGCGGGTGAACCTCACCGGCGCGGTGGAGCGGGTCTCGGCGTGTTTCGTCCACGGCTATCGCAAGATGCCGGTCGAACTCACCAAATATTGACCAAAGGTCATCCCAGCGAAAGCTGGGATCTCGTGCCGCAGGTGTTGCCCGTGCGGCTTGAGACCCCACTTTCGCTGGGGTGACGGTCGTTTGCTGGGGTGCCGGCCGCTTGTCAGGGCGGCCGACACAAAATTACGATTTACAGACCCCCGCGGACACGATACTGGCCCGCGCGATGTCTCAGATGGCCAAAACCATTACCACCAAGCCGACCCGCGAGAGCGGGGCGGTCTGGTCGTGCTGACGGTTTAACCTCAGGCCACCGGACACAGCCCCGCCGAAGCGCGGGGCGGCCTTGAACCACAAGACCGAAACGAACCCCGCGCCTCCGCTCAATGACAGGAGACGCGTTTCAATGACTTCCTTCCGTACCTCGCCCGATCGCCTCAATGTCGGCGTCGTCGGCGCCACCGGCCTTGTCGGCGGCATGATGCTGTCGCTGCTCGCCGAGCGTCATTTCCCGCTGACCTCGCTGCGGCTGTTCGCCTCGGCGCGCTCGGCCGGCACGACGCTGTCGTTCCGCGGTGTGGACGTGGTGGTCGAGGATGCCGAAACCGCCGATTTCGCCGGGCTCGATATCGTGTTCTTCTCCGCCGGCGGCTCCACCTCGAAGGCGCTGGCCGGCAAGGTCGCGGCGGCAGGCGGCGTGGTGATCGACAACAGCTCGGCGTGGCGCAGCGACCCCGAGGTTCCGCTGGTCGTGGCCGAGGTGAATCCCGACGCGTTGCGGCATTTGCCCAAGGGGATCATCGCCAACCCCAATTGCACGACGATGGCGGCGATGCCGGTGCTCAAGCCGCTCCACGATGCGGCGGGGCTCAAGCGGATCGTCGCCAGCACCTATCAGGCGGTGTCCGGCGGCGGCATGGAAGGGGTCAACGTGCTGCATCGCCAGATCGTCGCTGGCGCCGAGGGCAGCGCCGCGCTGGCGCAGGATGGCGGCGCGGTCGATCTCGGCCAGCCGGAAAAGTGGGCGGTGCCGATCGGCTTCAACGTCGTCCCGCTCAATTATGTGATGGCTGAGGAAGGCTATACCGAGGAGGAGATCAAGCTGCGCGACGAGAGCCGCAAGATCCTCGGCCTGTCGGGGCTGACCGTCTCGGCGACCTGCGTGCGCGTCCCGGTCTACACCGGCCATTCGCTGTCGATGAACGTCGAGTTCGAGCGGCCGATCACCCCGGCGCAGGCGCTCGAGCTGCTCGCGGATGCGGACGGGGTCGAACTGGCCGAGGTGCCCAACCCGCTCGACGCGACCGGCAAGGATGCGGTGTTCGTCGGCCGCGTGCGCCGCGATCCCACCGTCGCGCACGGCCTTGCGCTGTTCGTCGCGGGGGACAATCTGCGCAAGGGCGCGGCGCTCAACGCGGTGCAGATCGCCGAAGTGCTGCTGGAACAGGGGCGCTAAAGTCACCATCCGTCATGCCGGGCTCGACCCGGCATGACGAATTGGATTTGTTCGCGATCCCCTTTGCCAAGCCGTTGCGCTGGCGGTATTTCCCGCCGGCAAAAAGGGGACAGGCATGACGGGGATCGAAGCGGGCGCGGATATCGCCACCGGGGCGTTGATTGCGCGCGCGGTTGAGCCGGCCGGGGATC
>JAFKLV010000101.1 GCA_017304125.1 Sphingomonadales bacterium | reverse complement strand
GCCCTCGGGCGAATAGCCGACATCGGCACGCATCACGGCATTGCCGCCGAGGAAGCTCTCCACCCCCGAATTGAAGATCCGGCTGGTCCGCGCGACGACCTTGCCCGCGATGCCAAACCCGCCATGCGCCGCAGGGACGAGCTTGGCATCGGTGGTGAGGTTGATGATGCCGATGCTCTCGACGCGGTAATTGTTGACCCGCCCGTTGAACGCGCCGGTGTAGCGCCCCGTCTTGATATTGGCGGCGAACAAGGCGGTCGCGTCGATACTGTCAGAGCGGATGCGCATATTGTCCGACATCACCGACGGCCAGGTGATCGCGATATCGCCGTCGATCCGCGCGTTGTTGGCGAGCCCGCCGACCGCAGGGTTGAGCCCGCTCACCCGGCGCGCACGCGCGTGGACCGGCACGAGGATGCGGTTCGCATCGACCCGCGCCTGCCCCTCGGCATAGACATTCTCGACCGTGGTGCCGGCAAAGCCCAGCGCCGTCGCGCGCAATTTGTAATCCACCACCGGCCGGGCGAACGGCCCGTTGAGCACCAGCCGCGCGAGCGCGTCGCGCCCGCGCATATTGGGGGCGATCGCGCCGGGGGTGAGCAATTTCGCATCGACCGCGAAATTGCCGAAGCTGTTGTTCGCCAGATCGACGACCCCGCCGGAATCGATCGCCAGCGCATCCGAGGTGACCTTGATCCGCGTGTCCGCCTTGCGCTCGGCCAATGTGGTATCGATCGCGACATCGAGCCGCGGCGCGGTGAGCCGCTCGACCGGCCCGGCGAGGTACAGGCCGGGCTTGGTATAGCCGCGCACCTCGATATGCCCGTCGCGCGCGGTGAGGCCGAGATCGGCGAGTTGGCCGCCGCCGAGCGTCGCCAGCGCCTTGCCGGTCCAGGATTTCCAGCTGCCCTTGCCGCCGACGGTCGCGACGAGCGGCGCTTTCGTCCCGATCAGCCCCGCAACCACCCCGCCAGTCGGCGCGACGAGCTTCAGGTCGATCGCCAGCCGATTGTCGTCAGGCACCGCATCGAGATGCAGTTTGAGCGTATCGCCCCCGGCGACCCCGGGCCCGCGCAACGCCACTGCATCGACATGGATCTGCGCACGCCGGTCGGCGATATGCGCCGAACCGACGATCCGCCCGACATGCCGCACCCCGGCGACCGGCGCCTCGGTGACGAAGCGGTCGACGCGCAACTTGCCGATATCGATGTCGATATCGGGCAGATAAGGCGCGTTGGGCTCGGCCGGCTGCGGAATGAATTGCGGGTTACGGCGCAGCGTGACGAGCCCGCTTTCCAGGCTTCGCACGTCGATATGATTGCGGATGAAGGCGAACGGGCGCCAGTCCACGTCGATCCGCGGCGAGGTGAGAAACACCCCCTTGGGATCGCTGACCCTGACGTCGGAGAGCACCATCTTGTCGTAAATCGACCCGTCGATCCGCCCGACGGTGATGTTGAGACCGTTGGCAGTGCGATAATTGCCGATCTGATCGGCGACGAAGCGGCGCCCCGGATCGGTATCGATCCCGAACAGCACCGCCAGCACCAGCACGGCAACACCGGCGAGCGCGACGGCGAACCCGCGCAGCACGCGATGCCACATCGGGCGGGCGACGACCTTTTCCTCGTCCGCCATCAGAAAGCCTGTCCGATCGAGATATAGAGCGCGACGCGGCTGTCGCCCTTGCGCGGGTTGAGCGGGGTGGCGATGTCGACCCGCATCGGGCCGAAATTGGTGTAGAAACGCCCGCCGATGCCCGCGCCGTAGCGCAGGTCGCCGCCCTTGGGCAGCACGCTTTCATACGCATTGCCGGCATCGATGAACGGCACGATGCCGAAATTGCCGAAGCGATAGCGCGCCTCGAGCGAGAATTCGTTAAGGCTGCGCCCGCCGACCGGATTGCCCTGCGGATCGAGCGGGCCGAGCCGTTGATAACCGAAGCCGCGCACCGATCCGCCGCCGCCGCCGTAATAGCGCCGCGACGGTGCGAGATCGTCGCGCGAAATCCCGACGATCGATCCGCCTCGCGCCCGCCCGGCAATCACCAGGCTCGATGACACCGGATAATAGAAAGTCGCCTCCAGCATCGCGCGGACATAGGGATCGACCGCACCCTGCACCGAGGTTTCCGGGCTGAGGTTGAGCTTCAGGCGATAGCCGCGCGTCGGATTGAGCAGATCGTCCGAGGTATCGTACATGATCTGCGTCGGCAGCGCCGCGATGCCATAGGTGCGACGCACCCGCTCGCCACGCGCGAAATCATAGACGCTTTCGTTGGTGCCGGTGAGTTCGGCGCCGTAGAAATAGGTGATCTTCTTCTGCCACAACGGCGTGGAATCGTAGCTCCAGCGCACCGCGAGCGACCCGGTGATCGCGTTGAACGCGTCATAGGTCTGGTGGCTGGCGCTGGTGATGATCGAGAAGGTGCGATCGCGCTGCCCGGCATTGGCGCGGCGGAAGGTGGCGGAGGCGCCCTGCTGTTGCGTGCCGGCGATCGCGCCGAGGATCAGCGCGCCCTCCGGCGGGAACATGTTACGGCTCGTCCAGGTGCCTTCGAGCTTGAACCCCTCGCCCGTTCCATAGCCGGCGGTCCCGGCGAGGCTGTGCGACGGCCCCTTGCTCTGGCGGACGAGCAGATCGACCAGTTCGGTGCCGTCCGGCCCCGGCTGGCCGGTGGCGACCGGCTCGACCGAGATCGAATTGAACAAGGCGGTCGCGGCAAGCGCCTTGCGCAGATCGTCGGTCATCCGCACGTCATAGAGGTCGCCCGGCTTGAAGCGCCGGAAGACGTTGAGATGCTTGATCGAGAATATCTTGTCGCCGGTCGTGCGGAGCGCGCCGAACGATCCACGCACACCGGGCTCGACCGGGAGGGTATAGTCGCCGGTCAGCGTCGTCTCATCGAGCAGGATATCGCGCTGCCCGACCTTGGCGAAGGGATAGCCGTGTTGCGGCAGGGCGAGGCTGACATTGGCCTCGGCGCCCTGGATGCGCAGCGCATCGATCGCATCGCCGGTCTTGAGCGGCAATTGTTCGCGGATCAGCCCCGGCGGCACGGTCGGCGGCGCGACCACGTTGATCGCGCCGAGGTGATAGAGCTTGCCCGGCGTCGCGCTGACCACCGCGCGGAGCATCCCCGGCTGGTTCGGCACCTGCTCGATCGTCGATACGGCAGTGCCGTCATAATAGCCGAGCGACTTCATCAGCCGCACCGCCAGCGCCTCATCCTCGCGCGCCCGCGCCCTGATCTGCGTGGCATTGGTCGCCTTGCCGCCGCCGCTGCGCAGCGAGGACAAGGATTTGAACTGGCCGGCCAGCCCGATCTCCTCCAGTCCGCGCGTCACCGTCTCATAGTGGATCACGGGCGCCGCCTTGTCCTTCACGTCGGCGGCCGTTTCGAGCGGGGTACTCTCGAAGCTGGTGATCGGCGCGAGCGGCTGCTCGAGCGCGGGATCGACCGGGGCGGCCTGCGCGGGCGGCGGCGCCGGCGTCTGGATCGCTTCAAGCGGCGCATTGATGTCGTTCGACAGCGGCGGGAGCGCCTTTTCGAACTCGGCATCGGGGACGATCGGCTTGTTATCCTGCGGATCCGGCGCCGCCTGCGCGTGCGCCGATACCGGGGCGAGGACCAACAATGCGGTTGTCACCGGATATAAACGACCAACCGCAAACGCCACACGCGACCCCTTTCTCGCCGGGGTGCAGGATAGAATTCATAATCTCCCCCGAGCAAGGGGAACGCGTCATTTTTGCAAGGGTTGCATCGGCGACGCGGTCTCGCGCCGCGGCGGGGGGTTGCCACGGCCGGGCAAACAAGGCGATGGAGCGTCTCCCCCATCGAGCGGACGGATCGCATGACGCAGCATATCGAAGTCTCCATCGCCAATCACGTCGCGACGGTGGTGATCGATCGGCCGCCGCATAATCACGTCAACGCCGCGCTGATCGGCGCGCTCGCCGATACGCTGGAGGCGCTGGATCGCGACGATTCCTGCCGCGCGATCGTGCTCGCGACCAACGGGCGGGTATTCTGCGGGGGCGCGGACCTGTCCGGCGACAAGGTGCTGGTGACCGACAGCGGTGAGGCGGAGACCCCGATCCTCTATCGCAATGCGGTGCGGCTGTTCGCGGCGCGCAAGCCGATCGTCGCCGCGATCCAGGGATCGGCGGTCGGCGCCGGCCTGGGGCTCGCGCTGGTCGCCGATTTCCGCGTCGCCACGCCGGAAGCACGCTTTTCGGCCAATTTCGTCAGCCTCGGCTTCCACGCCGGCTTCGGCATCTCGCACACCTTGCCGCGCGTCGTCGGGCAGCAGAAAGCGGCGCTGATGCTGCTCACCGGTCGCCGCGTGAAGGCGGCGGATGCGCTGGCCTGGGGGCTGATCGACGAACTCGTCCCGGCCGAGGAATTGCGCGCCGCGGCGACCGCGCTCGCCGCCGAAATCGCCGCCGCCGCGCCATTGGGGGTCGAGGCGACGCGCGCCACGCTGCGCGGCGAGCTCGCCGAAGCGGTTCGTCGTCAAACCGAACATGAGCGCGCAGAGCAGGATCGGCTAATGGCCACCGCCGATTTCCGCGAAGGAATTCGGGCGGTTGCAGAGCGCCGTCCTGGCAATTTCATTCGCGCCTAATTTCAAGGCTATATGTCTGCGAACGATCCGGCTATCGAGCTGGATCGAGAGGCGATCGGGCGTTTGCCCGGTCGAATAACAATCCACCTTCGGCAGGATCACGGTTTTGCGCACGAGAACGATCGGCGGAGCAATGGGCGTTACGATGGTCGCCCTGCTACTCGCGGGGTGCGGCAATAGCGCTCCGGCCGACAAGGGCAAGGGACCGCACGGACCGGTAGAGGTCGGCTATATCGTCGCGCAGGCCGGCAATGTGCCGATGACCGCCGAACTGGCGGGACGCACCGTCGCCTTCCAGAGCTCCGAAGTGCGCCCGCAGGTCAGCGGCGTGGTCCAGCGGCGCTTTTTCACTGAAGGCTCGATCGTCAAACAAGGCCAGCCGCTCTACCAGATCGATCCCAGCCTCTATCGCGCGGCGACCAATCAGGCGTCCGCCAATCTCGCCAGCGCCGAGGCGACTGCCGCCGCCGCCAAGACCAAGGCCGAGCGCTATCGCCCGCTCGCCGAGATCGAGGCGGTGAGCAAACAGGATTATACCGACGCGCGCGCCGCGCAGCGCCAGGCCGAGGCCGCGATCCTGCAGAATAAGGCGCAGCTCGATACCGCGCGGATCAACCTGCGCTTCACAACCGTGCCCGCGCCGATCACCGGGCGGATCGGGCGATCTTTGTTCACCGTCGGCGCGCTCGTCACCACCAGCCAGGCCGATCCGCTGGCGACGATCCAGCAGCTCGATCCGATCTATGTCGATATCCAGCAATCGGCGGCGGCGATCATCTCGCTGCGTCGTAGTCTGGCGAGCGGCGGCGCGGTGCCGGTCAGCGCCGCGGTGCGGCTGAAGCTGGAGGACGGCAGCGAATATGGCCGCACCGGCAGCGTCGAGTTCACCGAAGTGGTGGTCGATCCGTCGACCGGCACGGTGACGCTGCGCGCGCGCTTCCCCAATCCCGACGGGCTGCTGCTGCCGGGCATGTTCGTCCGCGCACTGTTCAATCAGGCGATCGACCAGAATGCGATCCTCGTCCCGCAGGCGGCGGTGACGCGCGATCCGAAGGGCAATGCGACGGTGTGGATCGTCGGCCCAGGCAACAAGGCGGTGCAGAAAACGGTCACCGCCGAGCGCACGCACGGCACCTCCTGGGTGGTGACCAAGGGGCTCGCGCCCGGCGATCATGTCATTACGCAGGGCACCGGCAACCTGAAGGCCAATGTCGCGCTCAACCCGGTGCGCGCCGATACGCCGCAGCGCGTCGCGCCGCCGGCCGCCGGGTCCGATCAGGGCAAGAAGGCCGCCTGAGCCGTGTCGCGCATTTTCATCGACCGGCCGATCTTTGCCTGGGTGCTGGCGATCATCGTGATGATGGCCGGGATCGGCGCGATCCTGAAGCTGCCGATCGCGCAATATCCCGATGTCGCGCCGCCACAGGTTTCGGTGCGCGCCAATTATCCCGGCGCCAACGCGCTGACGATCCAGAATTCGGTCACCCAGGTGATCGAGCAGCAGCTCACCGGGATCGACGGGCTGCTCTATTTCACCTCCTCTTCCTCGTCGCGCGGATCGGTCGGGATCACCGCCACCTTCGCCAAGGGCACCGACCCCGATATCGCGCAGGTACAGGTGCAAAATCAGGTGCAGCAGGCGATCAGCCGGCTGCCGACGCAGGTCCAGCAACAGGGCCTGTCGGTGCGCAAGTCCAACCCGGACTTCCTGCTGATCGCCGGCGTCTATGACATCACCGACAAGCTGACCAATCAGGACGTGTCGGACTATCTCGTCTCCAACCTGCAGGAGCCGCTCGGCCGCTTGCAGGGCGTGGGCGACACCAATGTGTTCGGCTCGCAATATGCGATGCGCGTCTGGCTCGATCCGGCCAAGCTCGCCAGCTACTCGCTGATCCCGGGCGATGTGATCACCGCGATCCAGAACCAGAATACCGAGGTCGCGGCGGGCGAGATCGGCG
>JAFKLV010000100.1 GCA_017304125.1 Sphingomonadales bacterium | reverse complement strand
CCGCGCCGCCGGACGGGTTCGGCTGGGCCGACCCGCCGGCCGGGCTGCGCCGTCTCCGGGTTAGCGTGGCTAACCCGGTGCGGCTTAGCCCATGATCTCCTGCTCGAGCTTCTTGGCCATTTCCTCGATGTTCTCGGGCGGCCAGCCGGGGATTTCCATGCCCAGGCGCAGCCCCATCGACGACAGCACTTCCTTGATCTCGTTCAAGGACTTGCGGCCGAAGTTCGGGGTGCGGAGCCTTTCCGCCTCGGTCTTGCCGACGAGATCCCCGCTATAGCTGTTGTTGTCGTTCTTCAGGCAGTTCGCCGAACGGACCGACAGTTCCAGCTCATCGACCTTCTTGAGCAGATAACGGTTGATCTGCTGCGTGTCGCCCTGCGCTTCTGCACCGGCGGCCGGCGCAGCGACGCCGATCGGCGCCGAACGAGCGATCGCCGAATCGTCGAAGTGGACGAACAGAGCGAGCTGGTCCTGAAGGATGCGCGCGACATAGGCCAGGCCATCTTCCGGCGTCACGGTGCCGTCGGTCTCGATCGACAGCGTGAGCTTGTCGTAATCGAGATCCTGGCCAACGCGGGTCGGATCGACCTTGTAGCTCACCTGGCGCACCGGCGAATACAGCGCGTCGACCGGGATCAACCCGATCGGCGCATCCGCCGGACGATTGGCGACGGCCGGGACATAGCCCTTACCGACGTCTGCGGTCAGCTCCATGTTGAGCGTCGCGCCTTCGTCGAGGTGGCAGATCACCAGCTCGGGGTTCATCACCTCGATATCGCCGCTGACGGCGATGTCGCCGGCCTTCACTTCGGCCGGACCGGTGGCGGACAGCTGGAGCCGCTTCGGCCCTTCGCCCTGCATCTTCAGCGCGATCTGCTTGACGTTCAGCACGATGTCGGTGACGTCTTCACGAACACCGGCGAGCGAGCTGAACTCGTGCAGCACGTTCTCGATCTTGATCGAGGTGACGGCCGCGCCCTGCAGCGAGGAGAGCAGCACGCGGCGCAGCGCATTGCCGAGCGTCAGGCCGAAACCGCGCTCCAGCGGCTCGGCAACAAACGTCGCCTTGCGCTTCCCGTCGCCACCCTTCTTCTCGAGGGCGTTGGGCTTCTTCAGTTCCTGCCAGTTCTTTGCGTTAACGGACAAGGCTCTCGTTCCCTCGGGTTGGGCCGGAACGGGGGAAACGCGCCGGCCTTGGTGCAACTGGACCCCCGACTCGTCAGCCGGGGATCGGAAAATCAGACGCGACGACGCTTCGACGGACGCACGCCATTGTGCGGGATCGAGGTCACGTCGCGGATCGACGTGATCTGGAACCCGACTGCCTGCAACGCGCGCAGTGCGGATTCGCGGCCCGAACCCGGGCCCTTCACTTCGACTTCCAGCGTGCGGACGCCGTGCTCGGCGGCCTTCTTGCCGGCATCCTCAGCCGCGACCTGCGCAGCATAAGGGGTCGACTTACGCGAGCCCTTGAACCCCATCATGCCGGCGGAGGACCAGCTGATCGCATTGCCCTGCGCATCGGTGATGGTGATCATGGTGTTGTTGAAGCTGGCGTTGACGTGTGCCACGCCCGCCGTGATGTTCTTGCGTTCGCGCCGACGAAGGCGCTGCGGTGCCTGTGCCATGTGGTATTCCTGACCTTCTTTTCCAAGAGGGAGATCGGGAGGCTCGGCGCCTCAACCTGATCTCCGACCGAGCAAGCCGGTAAACCGCCCGAAGACGGTTTTGCCGAAAGCTTACTTCTTCTTGCCCGCGATCGGCTTCGCCTTGCCCTTGCGGGTGCGCGCGTTGGTGTGCGTGCGCTGGCCGCGGACCGGCAGGCCCTTGCGGTGACGCAGGCCGCGGTAGCAGGCGAGGTCCATCAGACGCTTGATGTTCATCGCGGTCTCACGACGCAGGTCGCCTTCCACGGTGTGATCGGCGTCGATCGCTTCGCGAATCTGCAGCACTTCCTGATCGGACAGGTCCTGCACGCGACGCTCGGGGGCAATCGCCAGCTTCTTGGTGATCTCCTGGGCTTTGGCCGGGCCAATGCCGTGGATATAAGTGAGCGCGATCACCACGCGCTTGTTGGTCGGGATGTTGACACCCGCGATACGTGCCATGAAACTTGTTCTCCTGTGCTCCACAAGGGCCGGCATGGCTGCCGCGGCCCCTATCTCGTCGCATTGCCTTCCAAGACGCAGGAAAACGGCGTGCGCAAAAATACGCCGCCGGCAACCGGTGTGTTGGAAGCGCACGGCCCTAAGCGCCCGTCGACAGCGAGTCAAGTAGCAGGGGGACCAGCGATCCAAGCCGCCCGAATCCGGCCAGATATGGAAAGCCGACGGGAAGCAAGCTTCCCGCCGGCCTCGGTACCCCCGGGAGTTTCGGGTACCGATCTCGAATCTCTCATGTCGTGGGCGCACGGGATCGAACGCCCCCTGACCATTGCATGTCGTCTAGCGATCGACGCGCAACGGGCGGGTGGCCCGGACATGACAAATTGTTCATTTCGGAGGTAACGCCCCCTCGCTCGCCGCGCGCCAGCGATCGAGCTGATCGGCGAGCACCGAATCGACCGCTTTGGCCAGTTCGGCCGGATCGCGCCGGAAATAGCCGCCGACGACATAGCTCAGGGTCAGTTTGCTGTGCCCCGCATCGATTGCGGCGATCGCGAAGGTCAGCACCCCGGTCACCGCCTCCGACTGGAGCGGGCCGAGCGCGCTGGCGAGCCGCAACCGTTGCGACGGCTGGATGAAGATGACGCGGCCATGTTCGACCGCCCCGCGCGCCGCCCCGCCCTTTGCCGGCAGTTGCTCGCAGAAACACCCGCCGGCACGCGGCACGAGCGTCAGGTTCCGCGAATCGCCCGACCAGCTATGCTCGGCATTCCACCAGCGCGACGGCTGGACGAGCAGCGCCCAGGCGCGGCCGGGCGTCGTCGCGGCGACAGTGGTGAGTGAAATCTCGAAGCCGTTGGCCGCGCTATGGACGACCTCGGCCTGCGCCGGAACGGCGGCGATCAGGCTCGTCAGCAGCAGGAACCGGTGCATGATCCTCTCCCCCGCGCAGGCCAGCATAGCCGGCCTGCGCGGGGGAGCCAATCATCTCACTTGCCGTCGAGGATCGCCTCGATCGCGCCGGTCACCTGGCCGATATCGGCCATGCCGTCGACGCGGCGAACCAGCCCGCGCGCTTCGTAGATCGGGATGATCGGCGCGGTCTTGGCGCGATATTCGGCCATGCGCGTGCGCACCGTTTCCTCATTGTCGTCGGCGCGGCGCTTGAACTCGTGGTGGCCGCACACGTCGCAGGTGCCCGCGACCTTGGGCAGCTTGAACTTGTCGTGATAGCCCGCGCCGCAATTGGCGCAGGTGAAGCGACCGAAGATGCGCTCGACCAGCGCATCCTCGTCCACCGCCAGCTCGATCACATAATCGAGCTTGGCGCCGCGCTGCGACAGCAAGGCGTCGAGCGATGCGGCCTGCGCCGCGGTGCGCGGATAGCCGTCGAAGATCGCGCCATTGCCGGTGCCCTGATCAAGCCGCTCGCCGATCAGCGCCGAGACGATCTCGTCGGACACCAGCCCGCCCGAATCCATCACCGCCTTGGCCTGCAAGCCGACCGGCGAACCGGCCTTGACCGCGGCACGCAACATGTCGCCGGTGGACAGCTGGACCATGCCGCGATCGGCCACCAGCCGTTCCGCCTGCGTCCCCTTGCCCGCACCCGGCGGCCCCAACAGGATGATGTTCACGCGAACCCTCTCCCCCACTTACGCGCCTATTAGCGCAGGCGGCCGCCCTTCAGCTTCGCCTTCTTGATGAGATCGCCATATTGATGTGCCAGCAGGTGCGACTGGATCTGCGTCACCGTGTCCATCGTCACGTTGACGACGATCAACAGGCTGGTGCCCCCGAGATAGAAGGGGATCGACAGCGCCGAGACGAGATATTCCGGCAGCAGACAGATCACCGTCAGATAGGCGGCGCCGATCACCGTGATGCGCGTCAGCACATAATCGAAATATTGCTCGGTGTTCTTGCCCGGGCGGATGCCCGGGATGAACCCGCCGTGGCGCTTCAGATTCTCCGCCGTCTCCTCCGGGTTGAACTGCACCGCGGTGTAGAAGAACGAGAAGAAGATGATGCCCGCGCCATAGAGCAGCATATACACCGGCGAGCCGTGCTGCAGATATTGGTTGAGGCTGATGATCACATCGCCCCACCAGCTATCGCCCTTCACGCGGTTGCCCGCGAACTGGGTGATGGTCAGCGGCATCAGCAGCAGCGACGAGGCGAAGATCGGCGGGATCACGCCGGCGGTGTTGAGCTTCAGCGGCAAATGGCTGCGCTCGGCCTGCATCCCGCGCTGCGTCTGGCGCTTGGGATATTGGATCAGGATCCGGCGCTGCGACAGCTCCATGAAGCAGATGAACAGCACGAGCAGCACGACCGCGAGGATGATGCCGATCAGCTTCACCGGGTCGAGGCTGCCCGAACGGCCGCCTTCGAGCAGGTTGACGAGCGTCGTCGGCAGATGCGCGACGATGCCGGCCATGATGATCAGCGACACGCCATTGCCGATGCCGCGGCTGGTGATCTGCTCACCCAGCCACATCAGGAACATCGTGCCCCCGACCAGCGAGATGACCGCGGCGATGCGGAACATCATGCCCGGCTGGATCACCGCCTGCACGCCGCTGTTGGCGCCCAGCGCCTCCAGCCCGACGGCGATGAAATAGCCCTGCAGCGCGGTCAGCGCGACGGTGCCGTAGCGGGTATATTGATTGAGCTTCTTGCGCCCGCTCTCACCCTCTTTCTTGATCGCGGCGAGCTGCGGCGACAGCGAGGTCGCCAGCTGCACCACGATCGAGGCCGTGATGTACGGCATCACGCCGAGCGCGATCAGCGACATGCGCGTCAGCGCGCCGCCCGAGAAGGTGTTGAAGAAATCGAGCACGCCGCCCTTGGTCTGCTGGCTCAGCAGCCCCAATGCGGTCGGGTCGATGCCAGGAAGCGGCACATAGCTCAGCATGCGGAACACGATCAGCGCGCCGATCGTGAACCACAGACGCTTCTTGAGGTCGGTCGCCTGCGCGAATTTCGCGAGGCTGATGCTTTGCGCCATCTGATCGGCTGCGGATGCCATATTGCGTGCGATGCCTTCGGAAACGAAAACGGCGGGTGCAGGTGATGAACACCCCGCCCCGCCGCTCATATAGTCGCGCTCGAAGGCTTGTCTAACCCGCCCGAGCGTTTTTCCGTCCCGCCGCGGCAAGCGACGGGACAGGAAAGACTTACTTCGCGGCCCTGGCGGCCTTGGCGGTGCCCTTCTTGGCCTTCGCCTTTTCGGCTGCCGGCACGATCACCGGGACCGTCACCGAACCACCGGCCTTTTCGATCGCTTCGCGCGCCGCGGCGGAAACGCCGGCGACGGTGAAGTTCAGCTTGGCCGTGATCGCGCCCTTGGCAAGCAGGCGAACGCCGTTCTTGCCGCCACGCGCCAGGCCAGCCGCCTTGAGCGCCGCGTGATCGATGTCGCTGCCGGTCAGCTTGCCCGCATCGACCGCCTTCTGGATCGCGCCGAGGTTCACCTCAGCATAATCCTTGGCGAAGATGTTGTTGAAGCCGCGCTTCGGCAGACGCATGTGGAGCGGCATCTGGCCGCCTTCGAAACCGGCGATCGAGACGCCTTCGCGGCTCTTCTGACCCTTCTGGCCACGGCCAGCGGTCTTGCCCTTGCCCGAGCCAATGCCGCGGCCGACACGGATTTTCCGGTGACGGGCGCCTTCGTTATCGCGGAGATCGTTCAGTTTCATCTTATGCACTCGCTTTCGCTTGTTACGCGCAATGGAAAAAGGAAGGGGGCGCGTTAGCCCCCTTCCCGTTGTTTGTCACGCGGTGAAATGCCGGACGTTCAGTCCTGCACTTCAACCATGTGCTGCACCTTGCGGATCATGCCGCGAACCTCGGGGGTATCCTCGAGCTCCGACACGCGGTGCATCTTGTTGAGGCCGAGGCCGATCAGCGTCGCGCGCTGGTCCTGGGTGCGACGGATCGGCGATCCGGTCTGCTTCACCTTGATCTTCGCCATGCGGGCTTACTCCGTGACGGCCGCGGCTTCGGCAGCGGCGGTCTGCGCATCAGCGCCATGGCCGCGACCGAGCAGGTCGGCGATCTTCTTGCCACGACGCTGTGCAACTGCCTTCGGCGAAGTCTGGCTGCCCAGCGCCTCGAACGTGGCGCGGATCATGTTGTAGGGGTTCGACGTGCCGATCGACTTGGTCACCACGTCGTGGACGCCCAGGCTCTCGAACACGGCGCGCATCGGGCCGCCCGCGATGATCCCGGTGCCCTGCGGCGCCGAGCGGACAGTGACGCGACCGGCGCCGAAATGGCCGTTGCCGTCATGGTGCAGCGTGCGGCCTTCCTTCAGCGGCACGCGGACCATGTGCTTCTTCGCCGCGGCGGTCGCCTTGGAGATCGCCTCCGGCACTTCGCGCGCCTTGCCGTGGCCGAAACCGACCCGTCCCTTGCCGTCGCCAACGACGACGAGCGCGGCGAAACCGAAGCGCTTACCGCCCTTCACCGTCTTGGACACGCGGTTGATGTGGACGAGCTTTTCGATCA
>JAFKLV010000099.1 GCA_017304125.1 Sphingomonadales bacterium | reverse complement strand
ATTGCCTCCACGGTCACTGAGCTGCTGGACAGGCCTTATGCCCTCGCCGCGTTGAAAGAGCGGGCTTATGCGAAGGGTCGGTCAACGATCTGGCCGTGCTTTGCTCAGGCGAGCGCGAATCTCCTGGCGCGGGCGGTCGCTGCGGCGCGGCCTGAACGAAACTCCAGAAGTCTGTCCCCGGTCTCGGGGTTTATAGAGCGGCCGGAGCTCGAGCGAGGGGAGCGCGCAGGGCCAGTCCCGAGCAGTCAATCGCGGCACTACGAAGTGCGAGCTTTCGGGAACGGGGCTGCTGTCGCGCTCAGCGATTGAAAGTTGAAATCGCACGCTCTCCCTCAGCACGCCTGACGCCGCCAGCCAAAGCCACGCTCCTGCTCGGATTGGACCTGATAGTTTGATCGGGCCGAGGGATTCACGCGCTGCCAATGGTTTCATTCACTCCAAAAATTGAAGTCCGGGTGTCTATGGCATGATCGCCGGGCGGGATGGGCAGCGCCGTTGGCTCGAAGGAAGGCAGGCGCGAACGGGCGATTAGATGTTACCTGTATCGCACACATTCGAGGTGTCGCCACGCGACCGCTCTGCGGAGCTTCTTTCGGATAGCGGGACGGTGACTAAAATTTTTTGCCAATCCCCTTGAAAGTGAGCGCCGGAGATCCAGCTTTGTGCCGCCGGACGCGAAACCTTCGGTCCGGCTGAACCTGAGGGCGCCGGCTCAAGTTTCCGGTGCTCCTCGTGCTCAAATTGCTCGTAGGAGGATTTGGATATGAGGACCAATTTCGACTTTTCCCCATATCGTCGGTCGACGATCGGTTTCGATCGCCTATTTGACTTGCTCGAAAGCAGTGCGCGCGGCGATACGCCCGCGTATCCCCCGTTCGATATCGAAATGGAAAGCGAGGATCGCTATCGCATCACTCTGGCGGTGCCGGGTTTTGCTCGCGAAGAGATCGAGATCATCGCGCAGAACAACGTGCTATCCGTCTCGGGGCGGAAGGATGAGGCCGACCGCAGCGAGGCGGGGAGGCGCTACCTTCATCGCGGCATACCGACGGGATCATTCGAACGGAAGTTCCAACTCGCCGACTTTGTTGTCGTGGAGGATGCTCGTTTCGAGGATGGACTGCTGCGCGTCTCGCTCAAGCGCGAGATCCCGGAGGCGATGAAGCCTCGGAAGATCGCTATTGGCGGCGCGGACAAACGGGCGGATGGGGTAGGTGCTCTCAAGGAGCCTACGCAGCGCCTCGGAAACGAAGCCGCAGCTGCCTGAGCGACTGGCCCGCGTTAGAGTGGAACCTAAGGCGGGCCATCACTCAGCCCTCGGATTGGCACCTTCACGCGCACTATCGTCGGCCAGAAGTCTCGGTCAAACGAGAAATCCGCGCGTCCTCGGCGTCAAGGGGCTGTGGAGTGCGAGCGCCCCGCAGCTTCTGTGGGTCGGGTCCCGGCGCACCGCTGAAGCCGTAGCATCTCGACCCGGATGCCCTCGAAGGATCGTAAACGCTGATGCGGCGTTCTGGCCTTCAAATTCCTGAAGCACGGGGAAAATTCATGACGACGGAATGGACGATTCCGCCCGCGATTATCGATTGCATCGCGAACGCGCGTCAGCCCAGCGAGCACGAATTATGTGCGGTCGCTGATCATATTCGCGCGGATCTGCTGGGCTGGAAATACGACGACCAAGGGGCGGCTGCGGAAATTAACGGTCGAGCAATGCGATCAATGAGTTTCCGTGCGGCGCGCGCTGCGCTCATGGGCTGCATCTGATCTCTCACGATCATTGATGTAGTAGCGCAAATCTTCCCGCCATCCTGATTTCAATCCGAGGAGACTGGCGGCGTTGGCGTCAAGTTCGATCGAGAAAATACCGGCCGCAAGGCGATCGGGGCCAACGTCCCGGCCAAGCCGCTACTCGACAAAGCAGGCATCGGGGCGGACGGGCGGTACAACTGATCTCGGCAAAAAGTTCGTCACCACAGCTGCCAGGCGCTTTCACGATCGTGAGCCCAACATCAGGGCGCAGGCCTGATATTGCAAAGGGAAGTGATAATGGACCTCTTCACGACGTGGTTTCGCTGGCTGGATATCAACCTGAAAATAGCCGAAACGATGGCCAAGTCCGCCGAGACGTTTGTGGCATCGAGCATGGTGATCGCGATCCGCTCACGTAAAATTGGCACGGCCATGGTCGCTCCGCTCACCGCCGATCGTCGTGAGCTGGCTCTAATGATACCGGAAAAAGTCGCGGCCTTTTCCAAGAGTGGTGAGGCCGCGGTGAACGCATGGCACGCGATGCACAGACTATGGTTACGTCAGACCGGCCAGCTCGCACGCGCGATACTCTCCGGCGAGGTGAGAATCGCAACCCCGTGGCCCTGGCTGGACTCGATTGCGCGCATGAACGCCGCCACGCTGGCGCCCATCCATCGGACAGCGACCCGTAATGCGAAACGACTGGAGAACCGGCACCCGAAGCGCTGATCATTTCTTGATTTCCCTGGGAAGCGCATGGCGGGCGAAGCGGTAATAGGGCATCCGATGTACTGGTTCACTCGCGACGACATAACTGAAATGATGCTCAACAGCGCGATTCTGGCACGTCGTCATGTCCTGAAGAGCATCGCCCTTGCGCGATTCCGCGGAGCCAAGGACTGACCAGAGCTTATCTGCAGGAAATGCGGGGCGCGGGATGATCGCTACCGCGCGTTGGTCGGCTTGGGACTTGGGCCGAACAGGGAGCGGCGTCGCGCGTGGGGCCAGCGCTGCCGGGCGCGTGACGCAGCAATCGCCCGCACTGTCCAGCCCAGCGAAAAGCCCAGCGGAGCGAACTGGCCGACCGGCGCAGCAGCGAAGATCGCATCGGCCGCCGCGCGGCTAGCGAATTGGCCGATGTACGGTGTTATCCGAGCCTACCGCGCTATCGCCAGCGTGCCGCAAACAGCCGTTCGTCTTCCAGCCTTCCCGCTAGGCAACAGAATTGGGGCGACGGTGCTGTCCGACTAGACTCGCACGTCGGGTTGGAACACGATCTTGGACCAAGCGGCGATTGTCGGGAGCATTGAGGCTGGTCTTGCGACGAAACTGCACGGACCGGAACCTTCGTTACTTCAACCCGTTGGCTCTGTCGGGCGTCATGCAGGTTGTGCTGCGATGGTAGCGAAGAATTCTGCGTGGATTTCGGCCTGTGTCATCAGCCTCGCGCTGGCACCTCCCGCGTTCGGGCAGGCGCAGCCGGTGGCCGATCCGACAAAGACCGCCAATCAACCCGCCGGACCACCGCAGGACAAGCCGCCGGCACCAGCACCGTCGCCCTTCACCTTTACCGTCAATTACGATCTCGACCTGCTCGATAATCTGAGCGGAGGGCGGTCACGGGGGACAGGCCACGCCGATCTCCTGAAAGCATCAATTGGCTATGACGGAAACCTCCAGGGGCGCGAGGGGCTAAGCGCACTCGTCAGCCTCGAACATGGCTTCGGTTCGGATTTCACTCCCCAGCGTATCGGCGGGTTCCAGGCCGTCACCTCGATCGAAGCGCACCCTGCGGCAACACGGCTCTATGAAGCCTGGGTGCAGCAGGACGTGCTCGAAGGGCGTGCCGGAGTCAAAGTTGGCCTGATCGATCTGAACACGATCTTCGACGTGCAGGAGACGGCGGCGCTGTTTCTGAATGCAGCGGATGGAACGGGGACCGATCTTGCCGATACCGGGGTCAATGGTCCGTCAATCTACCCGACCACCGCCGCCGCGATTGCCGGTTTCTGGCGTCCGGATAACGACTGGACGCTCCAACTCGGCGTCTTCGACGCGACGGCGGGCGACCCCCGTCATCGATCGGACTTTCTTGCGGTGAGGCTCCGCGGCGCCTTGATCATTGCGCAGGTCGAGCGCCGCTTCGGCGACACGGCGCGGATCGAGGTCGGAGCCTGGGACTATACCAACAGCTTCCCCGCACTTGACCGGTTCGGTCTGGACGGTACGCCGCAGCGGCTGCACGGCAATGCCGGTGTCTATGGCCTGATTGAGGGACGGCTCCTCGATCGCGGCGGAGATGGAAAGGGGCTGAGCGGATGGCTTCGGATCGGTTTTGCCAATGGCGACATCAATCCCGCGCAACGCTATCTTGGCACGGGGCTGGTCTATACCGGTCCAATCCATGGCCGCGACAAGGACGAGGCCGGCATCGCGGTCGCCGACGTCGAATTTGGTGAAGGCGCGCGTGTCGCCGCGCTGCAGGAAGAACGCACCCTGAGCGGACATGAAACCGTGGTCGAAGCCACCTATCGCTATGCCTGGAAGGACTGGATCGCCGTCCAGCCCGATGTGCAATATATCATCCGGCCGCATGGTGACCGGCATATCGACAATGCGTTGATGATCGGCGTTCGGCTGGCTTTTACCTGGTCGAAGTAAGCGCCTGATTTTACGGGGTGCTCGGCGCCTTCGTCACCGCCTTGCTTTCGGCCTGCGCGGGGCATGCAGCTCCGCGATCGAAGCAGGCGCGGACGATGTCACCGGGCGCGATCGTCCAGCGCGCTTTGGCCGCATAGTCGCTGCAATTCTGATCGCGTGCGAGGTAGATCTCGGGAAGGTAAGCGCGCGCAGTCTCGACCAGCTGGCCGGTCGCGTGGAGGTGTTCGACCCTTATCGCTGGCGGCGACAGCAATGTGCTCCGGTCGAGGCGGCAAACGCGGCCGGCCACGAGTTGACCGTGATCGGTCTTGGAGATCGCCGGGGCGCCCAGGCTGAAATAGTTCGAGCCCTTCGCCTGGGTGACGACCTCAACATTTTCCCTGGAAATGATTGCGCAAGCCGCGACGACAAGAAGGTTGACGAGAGCGAAAATCCGGAGAAGCGATGATCGATCTGTCCTGGCCATAGCGTCGCATATACGCACGTTGGACCCTTGAAGTTCATTTTTTGCAAGGGCCGCGCTCCGCGGCCGGTTTTGCGCTGAAAGCGCGTGCTCGTGGAGACCGGCTTAGCCGGAGCTTACGATTCTATTTGCACCGAGGCGAGAGCATTGACGATACTTGATGTCGCGACTCCGGGGAGGACCGAACGGCGCGCCGCGGGGACCGGTGAAAGCCCGAGCCATAGCAGATCGTGCGCCGGATTGCCGATGACGCTCTGGTCGAGGTCACGGATTTCGATGTGGACCCGGGCCGCTTCATCGGCAGGCGGTCCGAGATAGCCAATATGGTAATCGCCGCAAATCCGGGCGCGCGGGAGATCGGGAGTGGCCGTTGGCGCGTCGTCGGGCCACTGGTAGAAATCGGCGATCGCGCCGCGCGCGAAATTCACCGAACGGGCCATCTTGAGTTCGCGGTAGCGCGCGAACACGGTCTGGCGCTCGCCTTGATCAGGGCACTTGCCGCTCATCCCTCCGCTCAGACCCTGACGACGCTGATCTTTCCGCCGCGTTCGATCGTAGCCAGTCTCACATCGGCGAGGCTTGCGGTCTGTTCCATCCGCAAAGCCTCGAGGAGATCGTCCTGACTGATGTTATGTCGGGTCATGGCGCGGGAATCGACATGACCTTCCTCGACGAGGATGGCGGGTCGCCCCTTGATGAACAGCGCAAGCAGGTTCGAGCGCACCGTCGCGATTGCCATCACTCGGTGCAGCAGGGCGAACGCGAAGGTTGCGACCGTGGTTTCCACGAACGGCGCCTTGCCGGTCATCGCGCGACTGATATTTGAGCCAATGACAAGCATGACCAGTATGTCGAGTGGGCTGAGATTTGAGAATGTCCGTCGACCTGCAACGCGGATGCAGAAAATACCCAAAACGAACAGGATGACCGAGCGTGCGCAGAACTGCGCAATACTGGCATTGCCCTCGTCAGGGCCGATAATCAGGCGAAACCATTCCATGGTCCGGCTCCTTGTTCAGCTGGGCAGCGCGAACATGGCGATCGCCGCGGCCGCCATGACCGCGGTCGCCAGCCAGCCGAAGAATTTCAGCAATGGCGGGGCGACGAACTCTTCCATGATGCTGGGTTTCGAGACGACGATCATCAATCCGATGAGGATCGGCACCGCGGCGACGCCATTGATCACCGCGCTCCAGAACAGCGCCTTCATCGGGTTGATCGGCGACCAGTCGATCGCCACGCCGAACAGCATGCCGAGCGCGATGACCGCATAAAAGACCTTTGCCCGATGCGGCTTGTGCTCGAGGCTCGCGTTCCAGCCGCCGATTTCGCACACCGCATAGCCCGATGCGCCGGCGAGCACCGGGACGGCGAGCAGGCCGGTCCCCAGGATTCCGAGGCTGAAGGTCGCAAAGGCAAGGTTGCCGGCGATCGGCTTCAGCGCCTGCGCCGCGTCTGCAGCGCTCTGGATATCGGTCTTGCCCGCCGTATGGAGCGTGAATGCCGTGCCCAGCATGATCGCCAGCGCGACGATATCGGACAGCGCCATCCCGGCGAATGTATCCCAGTTGATGCGGTTGAGCGCATCGTCCGCCTGGCGACGGGCCTCGACCAGCGGCTCGCGCTTTGCGACCTGATCGATCTCCTCGACCTCCTGCGCCGCTTGCCAGAAGAAAAGATACGGGCTGATCGTCGTGCCGAAGATCGCGACGATCGTGGTGAGCGCGCCGCTCCCGGAGATGCTGGGAATGACCAGCCCGTGAAG
>JAFKLV010000098.1 GCA_017304125.1 Sphingomonadales bacterium | reverse complement strand
TAGATCGAATAGCATTTGGAGTGGAGCCACTGGCTCGTCAGCTCCAGCTCCTCCGTGGTATAGCCGTCGCCGTCCCAGCCGAGGCTGTTGAGCCCGATCAGTTCGATCGCCAGCTCGCCGCGCTGCTGCGCGATCGCGGCGCCGATATTCTTGAGCGTCGAGACCGGGGTGGTCGGCTTCAGCCCCGCTTCGCTCTCCGCGCCGCGGCGTTCGAGCGTGAGGCGATAGGCATGATCGGTCATCAGATGATCCGCCAGCCGCCCGCGCAATTCGCCGTCGAGCAGGTGGCCGTCGTCGTCGGTCGCGTGATAGCGATGTGCGATCGTCGTGAGATCGAGCACCTGCTGCCGTGCGCCGCGCAGCCGCGACAGCCCGGTGCGCTCATGCTGGAGCAGCCGCTTGCCGATCCCCCAACCCTGATTGACCTCGCCGACCAGATTTTCCTTGGGCACCTTCACATCGGAAAAGAACACTTCGCAGAAATGCGAAATGCCGTTGATCAGCTCGATCGGGCGAACCTCGATCCCCGGCGTGCTCATCTCGGCGAGCAGGAAGCTGATCCCGCGATGCTTCACCGTCGTATCGGTGCGCGCGAGCAGGAAGCACCATTCGGAGTGGTGCGCGTAGGACGTCCAGATCTTCTGCCCGTTGAGCAGCCAGTGATCGCCGCGATCCTCGCAGCGCAGCCGTAACGAAGCGAGGTCGGAGCCCGCGCCCGGCTCCGAAAAGCCCTGGCACCATTGCACCTCGCTGCGCGCGATCGCGGGCAGGTGGCGGCGCTTCTGCGCCTCATTGCCGAATTCGAGCAGGGTCGGGCCGAGCATCATCAGCCCCATGCTCATGATTGGCTGGAAGGCGCCGATCCGCTCGATCTCCTCGGTGATGATATCGGCCTGTTCGTCACCCAGCCCGGCGCCGCCATAAGCGACCGGCCAGGTCGGCACGCCCCAGCCCTTGTCGGCGATCGCTGCCTTCCAGCGGGCATGATCCTCCGCCGGCCCCTGCAATTTGTCGTGCCCGCTGATCAGCGCCGGATGCCCCTTCAGGCTCGGCGGGAAATGCGCGGCGAGCCATTCGCGGACTTCGCGGCGGAAGCCGGCGTCCGCATCTGCGTCGGAAAGGGCAGGGGAGATGCTCACATATCTTCTCGAATTGATCCCGGATGCACGAGGTTCGGAGAAAATCGCTCCGTCCGCCGCGCGCCATGTCTGTAGCAGCGGTGATGCATGGCAGCTTGCATCGAGTCAATCTTAATGTTGCACTTGAGGATAGAATTGAGCGCTTTCGCGGCTTGTGGAATTCTGCATCCTTGTGTAACGATGGCGGTGCGCCCGGAGACAGGGCGGGACAGGTTGAGAGCGATGTCGATGGAAAATAGCGTGGCGACTGCGGCCCCGGAGGCCGGCGAGGCGGGCGAGACCCCGACCTATATCACCTATGAGCAGCGCGACGGGGTGGCGTGGATCAAGCTCAACCGGCCGGATTATGCCAACAGCCAGAATTATCGCCTGCTCGGCCAGCTCGACGACGCCTTTCGCCGTGCCGTTGACGACGAGGCGGTCAAGGTCATCGTGCTCGGCGGGCACGGCAAGCATTTCTCCGCCGGCCATGATCTCGGCACGCCGGACTATGACCGGCTGCTGCCGCGCGAGCGCAAGCTTTTGTGGTATGATCACATCGGGCTCGAGGGCGCCGAGGCGCAATATACGCTGGAGCAGGACGTCTATCTCGGCTTCTGCCGCCGCTGGCAGGAAATCCCCAAGCCGATGATCGCGATGGTGCAGGGGGCGTGCGTCGCCGGCGGGCTGATGCTGGCCTGGGTGTGCGACCTGATCGTCGCGTCGGACGATGCCTTCTTCCAGGATCCGGTGGTGCGGATGGGCTTCCCCGGGGTCGAATATTTCGCCCATGCGTTCGAGCTGCCGCCGCGGATCGCGCGCGAATTGCTGCTGCTCGGCGAGCGGATGCCTGCCACCCGCGCGCATCATTTCGGGATGGTCAACCGCCTGTTCCCGCGCGCCGATCTCGAGGCCGAGGTGGAGAAGATCGCGCTCGAAATGGCGCAGCGTCCGCGTTTCGGCATGGCGCTCTGCAAGCAGGCGATCAACCATGTCGAGGAAGCGCGCGGCAAGCGCTCGACGATGGATGCGGTGTTCCACATGCACCATCTGGCACATGCGCATAACCAGCTCGTCACCGGGTCGCTCGCCGGCGGGTTCGACGGGAAGACAATGGCCGGCGCCAACAAGCGGCAGGCCGGCGAGGGCTGAGGCAATGGCCCTATTCCGCCGCCTCGCTTGCCGCGAAGCCGGGGGCTTCGAGCATCGTGGCGGCGGTCTGGGCGAGATGGCGCAGGGTGCTCTCCGCCGGCCATGTGGCATGGACCCGGCTGGTGTCCGACAGCCGCGCCTGCCGCAGCGCGAGGATCTGCGCGATATAGGCGCCGACGAACACCAGCCGTTGATTGGCGTGCGCCGCGGGCATCGGCGGCATCAGCCGGCGCAGGTGCGCAAGGCAGCGCTGATAGCCGCGGTTCCAGCGTTCATCGACCGCCGCGGCGTCGAACAATTCGCGCCGCGTCATCGTCAGGATCATGATGAAGCGCAGATAGCATTCGTCCTCGTCGGGGCCGAACAAGGCGAGCGACGGATAGATGATCGTATCGATCACCTCGCGCATCGTGAACGGGCCGCCGGCGAGGCCGTGGATCGTGGTTTCGAGCGCGGCGATCTCGATATCGAAGCCGCGGCTCAACTGCGCGAGCCGCTCGCGATCGACCTTGATCCCGTGGCGCTCCATCCGCGCGATCACCGCGATTAGCGGGCGATCGACCATCTCGTAGATGCGCGTCGCGCCCTCCACCGGCAGCCTCGTGCGGAACCGGCGCCACAGCCGCAGCGTGACATCGGCATCCTCCGCGGCGTAACGGGTGGCGGTCTTGAGATCGACCTCGTTGAAGCCGAGCTGTTTCTTGCCCGTACCGACGACATCCTTGTACGCGATGCAGGTGTGCGACAGGTGGGTCGCTGCCAGCTCGTCCATCCCGTGGCCGTGGAGCCCGGCGTCGAGATCGAAGCTCATCACGATCGAATCGTCATAGGGCGCGATATCGACCCCGACGCGGGCAAGGATGATCAGATCATATTTGAGATTGTGCCCGATCTTGAGCACGCCGGGGTCTTCGAGCAGCGGGCGCAGCTTGGCGAGCGCGGTGTCGCGGTCGATCTGCACCGGCTTTTCGGCGAACATGTCGTTGCTGCCGTGCGCCAGCGGGATGTAGCAGGCGCGGTTCGGCGCGAGCGCGAGGCTGACGCCGACCAGCTCGGCGAGCATCGGATCCTTGCCGGTCGTTTCGGTATCGACCGCGACATAGCCCTGATGCCGCGCCTCGGCGATCCAGCGGTCGAGCGCGGCCTCGTCGGTGACGGTGACATAGTTATCGTGATCGCACGGCGGGTCTTCGGCCACCGGCAGCGCGATGGGAGAAACCAGCGTCGGCGGCGGCGCATCCGCCACCTGCCCCAATTTGGCGAGCAAGGACTTGAAGCCGTGATGCTCGAGGAATGCGCGCAGCGGCGCCTCGGGAATGCCGTCGAGCACCATCTCGTCGAGCGGCTGGGGCAGGGGTACGTCGCTCGCCAATTCGACCAGCCGGCGGCTGAGCCGCGCCATATCGGCGTTGGCGATCAGATTCTCGCGCAATTTGCCCGGCTTCATGCCCGGCGCGGCGGCGAGCACGGCTTCGACATCGCCATATTCGTTGATCAATTTGGCGGCGGTCTTGGGGCCGACCCCGGGGACGCCGGGGACATTGTCGACCGCATCGCCCATCAGCGCGAGCACTTCGCCCAGTTTCTCCGGCCCGACGCCGAATTTCTCGACCACCGCCTCCGGCCCCATCCGCCGGTCGCGCATCGTATCGAGCATGTCGATGCCCGGCTCGGTCAGCAGCTGCATCAGATCCTTGTCGGAGCTGATCACCGTCACCTGCCAGCCCTGCGCCAGCGCCGCTTTGGCATAGGATGCGATCAGATCGTCTGCTTCCCACCCGGCTTCCTCGATGCACGGCAGCGAAAAGGCGCGCGTCGCATCGCGGATCATCGGGAATTGCGGGACGAGATCCTCGGGCGCGGGGGGGCGCTGCGCCTTATATTGATCGTACATCTCGTTGCGGAAGGTGTGTTCGGCGGCGTCGAGGATCACCGCGAGATGGGTCGGGCCGTCGGCCTCGTGCAGCTCCTTGGCGAGCTTCCACAGCATCGTCGTATAGCCATAGACCGCCCCGGCCGGCTCGCCGTGCTGGTTGGTGAGCTTGGGCAGGACGTGATAGGCGCGGAAGATATAGCCCGAGCCATCGACGAGGTAGAGATGCGGCATGGTCGGGGGATAGCCCGGATCGTGCGCGGGACCAATCCCGCTTGTGGGGTGATTTCACGCCTTTGTCGCGCGGTTGTGGGCCTGATCGCCGTCATGCCGGGCTTGACCCGGCATCCAGAGCCGCAAACGCTGTCGCCTGTTACTCTGGATGCCGGATCAAGTCCGGCATGACGACTGGAATCATGTGCCTGAAATATGCTCCACCCCGGCGAAGGCCGGGGCCCAGCAGCCGGCCGGCCGAGACTGGACCCCGGCCTTTGCCGGGGTGGAGCGAAAAATTCCTGATTTACGCCCGATGGCGAAGACGCCTCTTCAACGCCCCGGCCCGCTCAGCTTCCCGGCGCGTCGTCGTCGGCCGAGGCGATCGCGCGCGTATCGAGGTGGTGACCGGTCAGCGCGCTGGCGGCGGCCTGGATCAGCAATTGCCGGTCGCGCATCGGGCGCGTAGTGTCGCCGATCATCACCGCGATCGCATAGCGCCGCCCGTCCGGCGCCGTCAGCAGCCCGACGTCGTTGAACCCGGCGTTGCGGCGGCCGAGTTCCTGCCCGGTGCCGGTCTTGTGCTGGAGCTTCCAGCCCGACGGCAGCGCGGCCTTGATCCGCGCGCGCCCGGTGACGGTCTCCCCCATCGTGGTGAGCATGAAGCGCGTCGAGGTTTCGGACAGCAATTCGCCGCGCGCCAGCCGCGCCAGCGCATCGGCGATCGCGAGCGGGGCGGCGCCGTCGGGCGGATCGGCGATATAGGCCTCGAGCGCCGCTTCGCGGACCTCGGGCGACAGCCGCGAGCGTGCGATCTGGAAGCCGTTGCCCATCGAATAGCTCTGTTGCCAGGTGAGCCCGGCGGTCTTGGCCTGCAACAGCCGCTCGCCGGGGCCGAAGCGAATGTCGCCCAATTGCTTGCGCTCGATGAACGAGCGCACCGCGGCGGGGCCGCCGACCAGCTTGAGCAGGCGATCGTTGGCGGTATTGTCGCTCTGCGTCAGCGCGCGGGTGAGCAGGCTGCTGACATTGGTCTGATAGCCGCTGGCCTTGACCAGCCCGGCGATCGGCTGGTGGAACAGGGTAAGGTCGGCGGGATAGAGCGTCACCGGATCGTCGAGGCGGAGTCGGCCGGAATCGCGCTGATCGAGCACGGTCATCGCGACCCACAATTTGCTCACGCTCTGCTGCGGCATCCGGCGCCGCGCGCCATATTCGACCGTCCAGCCTTCATCGACCGCGCGGATCGCGACCCCCGCGATGCCGGGGAAACCACGTACCAACGCCTCGATCCGCTCGGTCAGCGCGGCGGGGGCGTCGTTGCGCGGCCGCGGGCGGACCTTCGGCACCGGGAGCGACACGACATAAGCGGGGGCGGATGCGTAGGACGAACTGGGCGCGCGCGCGGTGGTCGTGCCGGGCCGCGTGCCCGGGCCGCAGGCGATCAACGCCAACGCTCCCGAAGCGGCTATCGCCCACCTGATACGCGACCCTAACAGCTTCTTCTTCATTGCCCACCCGACCCGTGGCCGGATTAAAACCAATCTTGGCATTGAAAGAAAACATCAGTCTGCGCGGTTCGCGATGAACCGCGCCTGAGCCGCGACGGATTCACGGAACAAGAATCGTGTCGACCGCCTTGGGCGAGGTCTCGGGCCAGTCGAGCGTATAATGCAGCCCGCGACTTTCGTGGCGCAGCAGCGCCGAGCGCACGATCAGATCGGCGGTCTGGAGGAGATTGCGCAATTCGATCAGATCGGGGGTGACGCGGAAATGGCCGTAATAATCGCCGATCTCATCGGTCAGCAGCTTGATGCGGTGCGCGGCGCGTTCCAGCCTTTTGGTGGTGCGCACTATGCCGACATAATTCCACATGAAGCGGCGGATCTCGGTCCAATTCTGCTTGATGACGACTTCCTCGTCGGAATCGGTGACGCGGCTTTCGTCCCAGGCGCGGATCGCGGGAACCGGGGCGAAGCCGTCCCAATTGGCCGCGATATGCTTCGCCGCCGCCTCGCCATAGACGAAACATTCGAGCAATGAGTTGGAGGCGAGGCGGTTTGCGCCGTGCAGCCCCGATTGGGTGCATTCGCCCGCGGCATAGAGGCCGGGGAGGTCGGTGCGCCCGTCGCGATCGATGACGATCCCGCCGCAGGTATAATGTTGCGCGGGGACGACCGGGATCGGATCGCGCGTCATGTCGATGCCGAGCCCGAGCAGTTTCTCGTAGATATTGGGGAAATGCGCGCGGACGAAATCGGCCGGCATGTGGCTGATATCGAGATGGACGTAATCGAGCCCGAGCCG
>JAFKLV010000097.1 GCA_017304125.1 Sphingomonadales bacterium | reverse complement strand
GATGACGGGGAAAGGGATTTCCAAGGAGTAAAGTATGCGTATGTCTCCGCTGCCGATCGCGGTGCTGGCCGCTGCCGCCGCGATCGCAAGCCCCGTGCTGGCGCAGAACGGGCCGGCGCTCGCCGGTATCTGGCGCAACGATGGCGACAGCGTGCGCATCCGCATCGCGCCGTGCGGGCAGGGGCTGTGCGGCCGTGTCATCGCGGCGAGCGAAAAGGCCAAGGAGGATGCCGCCGCCGGGGGCACCGATCAACTGATCGGCACCGAATTGTTCCACGATTTCCGGCGTGAGGACGACGGGCTCTGGTATGGCGAAGTCTATGTGCCGGATATCGACAAGACGTTCGACGGCACGCTCGAACTGGTCAATCGCGACACGATCGTCGGCAAGGGGTGCCTGTTCGCCGGATTCGGCTGCAAGACACAAAGCTGGAAGCGCGTCCGCTGATCCATCTGTCGGTCGCGATCGGTCGGTTTGTCGAGGCCCTGTTCTACGCCATCCTGCGGGTGGCGGGGGTGATCACCTTTGGGGTAATCGGGATTGCCATCCTTGGCGTCCTCCTGTTCATGACCGTCAAACGGATGACCGGACGAAACCGCAAACCATGATCGCTACTCCCGCCTGGCCGCCGCGCTCGACCCCGCGTCTCTACGTGCCCGAACCGCTCGCGCCCGGCGCGCGGCGGATCGACGGCGCGGGGGCGCATTATCTCGCCTCGGTGATGCGGCTGAAGGCGGGCGACGCGGTGAAATTGTTCGACGACGCGACCGGCGAATGGCTGGCGGTGGTGGAAAATGCCGGGCGCCGCGATGTGACGCTCGACGTGCGCGAATTGCTCGTGCCGCGCGAAACCGTGCCCGATCTGTGGCTGGTCGCCGCGCCGCTCAAGAAGGGGCGGGTCGACTGGATGGCCGAGAAAGCGTGCGAACTGGGCGTCGCGCGCTTCGTGCCGGTGGTGACGCGGCGCACGGTGGTCGATCGCCCGAACGTCGATCGGCTGCGGGCGCATATGATCGAGGCGGCCGAGCAATGCGGTCGCACGGCTTTGCCCGAGGTGGCCGAGCCGGTGAAACTCACCGCGATGCTGCGTGACTGGCCGGCGGACCGCGCGCTCTATTTCGCCGACGAACTGGGCGGGGCGCCGGCGCGCGAGGCGATGAAGCCGGGTGCGGCGGCGATTCTGATCGGGCCGGAGGGCGGCTTCGACGATGACGAGCGCGCCGCGATCCGCGCGACGCCCGGCGCGGTGCCGATCTCGCTCGGCCCGCGCATCCTGCGCGCCGATACCGCGGCCGCCGCCGCGGTGGCGATTTGGATGGCCGCGGCGGGGGATTGGTAGCGGCGGCGTATGAAATTTCCTTATGCGCCGTGCGATAAATCAGGGGCGTAACGGTTTCGCTAGCCGAGCCGTTCATCCCCGCGTAAGGCGCGCTTATGACGACCAAGACGGTTTCGGAAAGCAACTCGCCGGTCATCGAATCGCGCGACCAGCTCATCGCCAGTTTCGCCCGTGGCGAAAAACCCAAGGAACGGTGGCGGATCGGCACCGAGCATGAGAAATTCGTTTATGCTCTGTCGGATCACCACGCGCCGTCGTGGGACGAGCCGCACGGCATTCGCGCCTTGCTCACCGAGCTTCAGCGGCATGGCTGGCGCCCGGTGGAGGAAAACGGCAACCTCATCGCGCTGACCGGGCTGGACGGCAGCGTCAGCCTCGAGCCGGCCGGGCAGTTCGAACTGTCGGGCGCGCCGCTCGACAATCTCCACGAGACCTGCGCCGAAACCGGCCGGCATCTGGAACAGGTGAAGGCGGCCGGCGAGAAGCTCGGCATCGGCTTCCTCGGGCTCGGCATGTGGCCGGACAAGACCCGCGCCGAGCTGCCGATCATGCCCAAGGGGCGCTATGCGATCATGCTGCGGCATATGCCGCGGGTCGGCTCGATGGGGCTGGACATGATGCTGCGCACCTGCACGATCCAGGTGAACCTCGATTATGCCAGCGAAGCCGATATGGCGCAGAAGTTCCGCGTCGGGCTCGCGCTCCAGCCGCTGGCGACGGCGCTGTTCGCCAATTCGCCGTTCACCGAAGGGAAGCCCAACGGTTACCTTTCGTATCGCAGCCATATCTGGTCGGACACCGATCCGGCGCGCACCGGCATGCTGCCCTTCGTGTTCGAGGACGGCTTCGGCTATGAGCGTTATGCCGAATATATGCTCGATGTGCCGATGTACTTCGTTTACCGCGAAGGGCGCTATATCGACGCCGCCGGCCTGTCGTTCCGCGATTTCCTGAAGGGCGAACTGCCCGTCCTCCCCGGCGAGCTGCCGACGCTGGAGGATTGGAACGACCATCTGTCCACCGCTTTCCCCGAAGTGCGGCTCAAGACCTTCCTTGAGATGCGCGGCGCGGATGGCGGGCCGTGGAACCGCATCTGCGCGCTGCCGGCATTGTGGGTCGGGCTGCTCTACGATCAGGCGTCGCTCGATGCGGCGTGGGATCTGGTGAAGCATTGGTCAATGGAAGAGCGCGAGGCGCTGCGCAACGCTGCGCCGAAGCTGGGGCTCGGCGCACCGATTGCTGGCGGCGGCACGCTGCGCGATATCGCCGGCGAGGTGCTGGAGATCGCCAACGCCGGGCTCGCGGCGCGCGCGCGGCACAATCGCTCGGGCGACAATGAAACCGGCTTCCTCGATCCGCTGCGGGAGATCGTGCGCAGCGGCAAGGTGCCGGCCGAGGTGCTGCTGGAGCGCTACAACGGCCCGTGGGGCGGCGATGTCTCGCGGGTCTACGACGAAGCGAGCTTCTAACACTCAATCGATACCCGGCCACCCGGTTGGCCAATCCCGTCACCCCGGCTCAAGGCCGGGGTGACGAATGGGCTAATACCCCTTCAACCACGCAAGAGCGCGCGCGATCGGGGCGTTGCGTGCCATCCAGTCGCTATAGGCGCGATAATCGGGGTCGGCCGAGAGGTGTCGCTCCTCGGTCTTGGCGCGCCAGTAATAGACCCCGCTGACCACACCGAGCAGCAGGGTCGCGCGCGTTGCATCGACCAGGCTGCCGGTCGACAGCAGCGGCATCGTCGAAAGCCACCAGAACAGGTTCTTCGACAGATAGGCCGGATGGCGCGACCAGGCATAGGGCCCGTGGGTCAGGATGCCGCGGTTGGTGAGGTTGGAAAAACGCAGCCCGAACGCCATCGTCGCCCAGGCATAGATGGCGGTCAGCGCCACCAGCACCGCGCCGGTCAACGCCAGCGCAATCGGGTGTCCGGCGAGCCACGCGGTCCAGTCGGCGGTGCCGGGGTGGTAATCGAGCGGGCCGCCCGGGTTCATCAGGATGAACGGCGGATAGCAGATCAGCGCCGCAGCCCAGCCCGCGGCATAGGGGTTTGCGGTGCGGATATGCGCGTCGAGCATGCGCGTGGTCAGCAGATAGCCGACGGTGGCGAAGGCGACGTCGACCACGAACATGAAGGTGATCAGCCAATTGGCGAGCGCCACCGGATCGCTGAGGATCGCCGACGTATCGGCGCGGATGAAATCGCCGAAGCCGGGCGGCACGATCGCCAGCATGAAGGCAAGGAAAAACCCTTTCACCGCCCAGGAGCGCAAATGGTTCCAGATCGCCTCGCGGTCCGGCGCGCCTTGCCCGAGCAGCCACGCGCCGAGCGCCCAGGCTCCGTCGCGCGGCTCGACCAGCCGGCGATCGAGCCACATCACATAAGGGATCGACAGCACCAGCAGCGGCGGCGCGGCGCGCTCGAAACACCACATGGCGAACTGGAAATTGCCCCGCCAATAGAAACGCCCGGTGGCGTAGATCAGCGCGATCGCCGCCCAGGTCACCCACAGCCCGGTCAGCTTGACGAGGCTGGTGTCGATCGTGGCGCGCAGCAGGCGCGGCGCCGCCCAGTCGATCCCGGTCGAGCGATGCCGGTGGACCCTGTCGACCAGCAGCGACCACAGGATCATCGGCACGCCGCAGGCGGCGACGCCGACCAATGCGGCATAAGGGCCGTCCATCGCGAAGTGCCGTGCCACCGCGATCCACGCGATCAGCCCGGCCAGCCCGGCCAGCCCGACGCCATGCGACACCGCCGAAGCGGGGCGCGGATCGGCACGATTGGCCGGGGCGAGCGCGGAATCGAGGTACATCGCGCCGCCCCTGCCATGCGAATGGTAAGGATCGCGTGAAGGATCAGTGCTTTGGATCGGGGAAGGGTGGAGCGGGTAACGGGAATCGAACCCGTGTATTCAGCTTGGAAGGCTGCTGCACTACCATTGTGCTATACCCGCATCGCGTTGAAAACCTGTGGTTTCCTACGGTGCGCCGCGCGGGTTTTGCAAAAATGCTTTGCAGCCACCGCTCGGCGAAGCGGGTTCATACGCATTCGAATCGCCCGGCGCAACCACTCCCGCCGCCGCCGTGATGCGCATGAGATTCCTTACGATTTGGAACCATAATCCGCGCGGCGAATTAAGCGCGCGGGACCTGACCCCACCGGTTGCGGCGCACGGAGTTAACCTTCCGGGCGCCGTAGCTTTATCTGGGTGAGCCGAGCGGTTGTTACGCTACAGTCGCGCCGCGCCGGTCCACGCACCGGCGCATTGCGAGGAGCGGATCATGAGCGAGGCGATCACCCCCTTCCACCTCGACGTGCCGGAGGCGGCGCTGACTGATCTGCGCCAGCGGCTCGCCAATACGCGCTGGCCGGAACGCGAGACGGTGGAGGATTGGGGGCAGGGAGTCCCGCTGGCGCGGGCGCAGGCGCTCGCCGAACATTGGCGCGACCGCTACGACTGGCGCGCCTGCGAGGCGCGGCTCAACGCGCTGGGGCAATATCGCACGACGATCGACGGCACCGGGATCCACTTTCTCCACATTCGCTCACCCGAGCCCGATGCGCTGCCGCTGATCATCACCCACGGCTGGCCGGGATCGGTGATCGAATTTCTCAAGGTGATCGGTCCGCTGACCGATCCCGCGGCGCATGGCGGCAACCCGCGCGACGCGTTCCACATCGTCGCACCCTCGATCCCCGGCTATGGCTTTTCCGATCGCCCGACCGATCGCTGGTCGGTGCAACGCATCGCGGCGGGGTGGATCACGCTGATGAAGCGGCTCGGTTACGATCGATTCGTCGCGCAGGGCGGCGACTGGGGATCGGCGATCTCCTCGGCGATCGGCGCCAGCGGTGATCCGGCGGTCGCGGGGATTCACGTCAATATGATCGTTGCCCCGCCGACTCCCGAGGATATGGCGAATGCCACGCCGGAGGAGCAGGGGGCACTCGCCGCCTTCCAGCGCTATATGACCGACGGCAACGGCTATGCGCAGCAGCAGGCGACGCGCCCGCAGACTTTGGGTTACGGGCTGGTCGATTCGCCGGCCGGGCAGGGCGCGTGGATCTACGAGAAATTCCACGCCTGGGCCGATTGCGACGGCGATCCGCTCAACGTGCTGACGCTCGACGAGATCATCGACAATATCATGCTCTACTGGCTGCCCGGCACGGCGGCCTCAGCCGCGCGGCTCTATTGGGAAAGCTTCCGCGATTTCGCCGCCACGCAGGTGCCGGTGCCGGTGGCGTGCAGCCTGTTTCCCAAGGAGATATTGCGCGCCTCACGCCGCTGGGCGGCGCGGCGCTACCCCAATATCGTCTATTGGGGCGAGCCGGCATGCGGCGGGCATTTCGCCGCGTTCGAGCAGCCTGAATTGTTTGTCGAGGAAGTGCGGGCCGGGTTCCGGCCGATGCGCTGAACACCTTCGCCGCCGCAGCGGCTGGTGGTGGAAGGGGCTGGATTCGAACCAGCGTACACTTGCGTGGGCAGATTTACAGTCTGCTGCCTTTAACCACTCGGCCACCCTTCCACAGGGCCGCTTCGTCAAAGCGAGGGGGCCCAATGCCGAAGCAGGCGGGCGGTGTCAACGCGCTGTTGTCGATGATGTGGCTTTTTGTTCGTCAACCGGCGCCAGAACCGAAAAAACTTGCCGGAAAGGGCGGGGCCGATCAAATCGCGGGCATCTGTCCCTTCGCTTTATTCGGAATTGAATGATGGCCCGTCGCAGCCACCGCCCTTCGCAACCCCCCGGCAACCGCCCGCGTTTCTGGGGGCGCCACGCCGTCATCGCGGCCTTGGCCAACCCCGAGCGCAACGTGCGCAAATTGTGGGGCACGCGCGAGGCGCTGGCCGCGCTGGATCTGCCCTCGATATTGCCGGTGGTCTATGCCGATGTCGCCGATCTCGGGCGGATGGTGCCCAATGACGCGCCGCATCAGGGGCTGGTGGCGGAGGTCGATCCGCTCGAGGAAATCTGGCTCGGCGATCTGATCGAGCAGGGACGCGACGATCGCCGCCCGCTGGTGGTGCTCGATCAGGTGACCGATCCGCACAATGTCGGCGCGATCCTCCGCTCGGCGGCGGCGTTCGACGCGCTCGGCCTCGTCACGCAGGATCGGCACGCACCGCCCGAATCGGGGGCGCTGGCGCGCGCTGCATCGGGCGCGCTGGAAACGGTGCCGTGGGTACGCGTCGTCAATCTCTCGCGCGCGCTCGACGAGATTGCGGAGGCGGGCTTCTGGCGGATCGGGCTGACCGGCCATGCCTCGCTCAATCTGGCCGAGGCGATGGGCGAGGCGCGCGTCGCGATCGTGCTCGGCGCCGAGGGCGAGGGGATGCGGCAGAAT
>JAFKLV010000096.1 GCA_017304125.1 Sphingomonadales bacterium | reverse complement strand
GGGGGTAGGGCTGCTGGTCGCCTGGGCGGTGTGGCCGCGCAGCTTTGCGCCCAATCTCGCCGCCGCGCCGGGCGAGACGATCTACAATGCCTGGCTCAAGATCGCGACCGACGGCCAGGTGACCGTTGCGGTGCCGCAGGCCGAGCACGGGCAGGGCGTGTGGACCGCGCTGCCGCAGATCCTCGCCGATGAGCTTGGCGCCGACTGGCGCACGATCGCGGTCGAGCCCGCGCCGCTCAACCCGCTCTATGCCAACCCGCTCGCCGCCGACATTCTGTTCGCCGGCGCCTTCGATCGCATCCCCGCGGCGCTGCGCCGCGAGCATGCCGTGCGCGGCGCGCTGATGCTGACCGGCGGCTCGACCTCGGTGCGGCAGTTCGAGCCGGCGCTGCGCGCGGCGGGCGCGGCGGCGCGCGTGCTGTTGTGCAAGGCGGCGGCGAAGCGCTGGGGCGTCGACTGGGAGACGTGCGAGACCGGTGCCGGCTTCGTCACCGCGGGCAAGAACAAGCTGCGCTTCGCCGATCTGGCGGCGGAGGCGGTGGACCTCGACCTGCCCGGCGAACTGCCGATGCGCGTCGGCGACGAGGGGCGGCTGACCGGGCGATCGCTCCCGCGGCTCGACGTACCGGCGAAGGTCGACGGCTCGGCAACCTTCGCCGCCGATGTGCGGCTGCCCGATATGGTGTTCGCCAGCATCATGCAGGGCCCGGTCGGGGAGTCGCGGCTGGTGCGGGTCGACAAGGCCGCGGCCGGGCGGGTGCCGGGGATGATCGCGGTGGTCGAGAATGAGCGCTGGGTCGCCGCGCTGGCGAACAATTGGTGGGCGGCGAACCGCGCGCTCACCGCGCTTGCGCCGCGCTTCGCGACCCATGGCGCGCCGATCGACGATCGCCATATCGCGACCGCGCTCGATGCCGCGCTGGCGCGGCCGGGGGAGCGCTTCGCCAAGACCGGCGACATTGCCGCGGTGATGGATGGCCCCGGCCGGATCACCGCGGATTACCATGTCGCTCCGGCGTTTCACGCCGCGATCGAGCCGCCGTGCGCGACCGCCTGGTTCCACGGCGACCGGCTTGAATTGTGGCTCGGCACGCAGGCGCCGGGGCTGGCGCGCGAGGCGGCGGCGCGCGCGATCGGCATCGCGCCGGGGGCGGTGATCCTCCACCCGACCTTGATCGGCGGCTCGTTCGGCGCGGCGCTGGAATGCGAGGTTGCGGTGCAGGCGGCGATCGTCGCGGCCAAGACCAAGCGCCCGGTGCAGCTCGTCTGGTCGCGGCGCGAGGCGCTGGCGCGCGATTGCGTGCGGGCGCCGGCGCGCGCGCGGATGACCGCGCGGCTCGGCGGCAATGGCGCGATCCTCGGCTGGCGCGCGCAGATCGCCGCGCCCGCCACCGGGCGCGAGCTTGCCGCGCGGCTGATGCCGGGCGATGCGCTGGTCAAAGCGGCGCTGGCGCTGCCGGACAATGCCGACGGCTATGCGGTCGCCGGGGCCGTGCCGGCCTATCGCATGGGCGGATGCCTGATCGAGCATCACCCGGCACAGATCGGGCTGGCCACCGGGCATCTGCGCGGCGGCGCGCACGGCTATACCTGTTTCTTCACCGAATGTTTCATCGACGAGCTGGCGCATCGCGCAGGCACGGAGCCGATGTCGTGGCGGATCGGGATGCTGCGCGATGCGCGGCTCGCGCGCTGCCTGTCGACCGCGGCGTCGCTCGGCGGGTGGGACGGCGGCAGCGAGGGCAGCGGACAGGGCATCGCCTGTCACGCGATGGCCGGCAGCTATGTCGCGGTGATGGCCGAAGCGTCGATCGACGACCACGGTCGCCCGCGGGTCGAGCGGCTGGTGGCGGCGGTCGATTGCGGGCGGCAGGTCAATCCCGATCTGATCCGCCAGCAGATCGAGGGCGGGTTGATCTTCGGGCTCGCTGCGGCCACCGGCAGAGCGGTGGAGTTCGAACGCAACCTCGTCACCGCGCGCCGGCTGGGCCAGCTTGGCCTGCCGCGGCTCGCCGATACCCCCGACATCACCGTCGAATTGCTGCCGAGCAATGCCGACGCGGGTGGGGTGGGCGATATCGGCATGGTTGCGGTCGCCCCGGCGGTGGCCAATGCGCTCGCCACGGTGACGGGCAAGCGCCTGCGCGCCCTGCCGTTCGGGGCCGGCGCATGATGCCGCCCGATCACCCCCCGGTCGCGCCGCCGCGCATCGGCGTGCTGCTGATCAACCTCGGCACCCCCGATGCGCCCGACGCCAAAGCGGTGCGGCGCTATCTCGCCGAATTCCTGTCCGACCCGCGCGTCGTGGAGCTGCCGCCATGGCTGTGGCAACCGATCCTGCACGGCGCGGTGCTGACGACGCGGCCGCGCAAATCGGCGCATGCCTATCAGCAGGTGTGGGGGGCGGACGGATCGCCGCTCGCCGCGATCACGCGCGCGCAGGCGGTGGCGCTGCGCGATGCCTTCGGGCCGCAGGTGATGGTCGATTGGGCGATGCGCTACGGCAATCCGGCGATCGGCGACCGGCTGGCGGCGCTCAAGGCAGCGGGATGCGAGCGCATCCTGCTCGCGCCGCTCTATCCGCAATATTGCGGCGCGACGACCGCCACCGCCAACGACCACGCCTTTGCCGCGCTGGCGGAGATGCGCTGGCAGCCCGCGATTCGCACCCTGCCGCCCTATCATGACGATCCCGGCTATATCGCCGCGCTGCGCCAGTCGGTGGAGGCGGAACTATGCCGGCTCGATTTCGCGCCCGAGGCGCTGGTCGTCAGCTTCCACGGCATGCCGGCGCGGACCCTGACGCTGGGCGATCCCTATCATTGCCAATGCCTCAAGACCGCGCGGCTGCTCGGCGAGGCGCTGGGGCGGCCGGTGACGGTGACCTTCCAGTCGCGCTTCGGCCGCGCGCGCTGGCTGGAGCCGGCGACCGATGCGACGCTCGCTGCGCTGCCGGGGCAGGGGGTGACGCGGGTGGCGGTGGTGGCGCCGGGCTTCTCCGCCGATTGTCTCGAGACGCTGGAGGAACTGGCGATCCGCGGGCGCGAAACCTTCCTCGGCGCGGGCGGGCAGTCATTCGCCTATCTCCCGTGCCTCAATGATTCTGCGCCCGGCGTGGAAATGTTGCGCGCGATCCTCGCGAGGGAGCTTGAAGGTTGGGTTCCCCGCCCGTAGCCTCGCTCTTGGCTCTGACGAGGGAGAATCCGATGGGACGTGTTGCGGTGGTAACCGGTGGTACGCGAGGGATCGGCGAAGCGATCAGCGTCGCATTACGCGACAAGGGAGTCACGGTAGCGGCGAATTATGCCGGCAACGACCAGCGTGCGAAGGAGTTTACCGACCGTACCGGGATACGGGCCTATCGATGGGACGTCGCCGATTACGACGCCTGCCAGGACGGGTGCGAGCGAATCGCGGCGGAGCTTGGCCCGATCGATATCGTGGTCAACAATGCCGGCATCACCCGCGACGGCACGATCCTCAAGATGACGTACCAGATGTGGAAGGACGTCATGGATACCAACCTCGGCGGTTGCTTCAACATGGCCAAGGCGGTGTTCCCGGGGATGCGCGACCGCAAATGGGGGCGCATCGTCAACATCGGCTCGATCAACGGGCAGGCCGGGCAATATGGCCAGGTCAATTATGCCGCCGCGAAATCGGGCATCCACGGCTTCACCAAGGCGCTGGCGCAGGAAGGCGCGCGCGCCGGGGTGACGGTCAATGCGATCGCGCCGGGCTATATCGACACCGATATGGTCGCGGCGGTGCCGGCCGACGTGCTGGAGAAGATCGTCGCCAAGATCCCAGTCGGCCGTTTGGGCCAGGCCGAGGAAATCGCGCGCGGCGTCGCTTTCCTGTGCTCGGAAGAAGCGGGGTTCGTCACCGGATCGACGCTGAGCATCAATGGCGGGCAGCATATGTACTGACGGGTGCCGGCGCGCGCACCGCGCGCCGATGCCGCGCCTTTGGCGCGGCAGCACCCGGCACGGCCGGCGGGTCGCGCAAGCGAGCCCGTCCGACGACGCGGGATTCACTCCCGCGTCGTGGCCGCACCCTTCAACCTATCGCTCCCCTCCCTTCACGAGGGAGGGGAGTAGCGCCGGCATTTACAGAACGAAGGTTCGACCGCCCCCCGGCTTTGCTGTAACCCGGCGAGATGCTGTCGAGCCGCTTCGATAACCTGCCGCATCGCCGCGCGATCATCGATCGGCGTTCCTTGTCCGACCGCGTCGCGGCGCTCGACATGGCCGATCAGGCGACATTGCGCCGCGCAGTGACCGCCGAACTCAAGCTCGCGCTCGACGCCGGCCGCGCGGAGATCGCGCGCCGGCTGGCCGAACGCCCGACGCGCGGGCTGGAGGCGGCCAACGGGCAGGCCTTCCTCATCGACCAGCTGATCCGCGTGCTGTTCGATGCGGTGACCCAGCGGCTCTACCCACTGAGCAACCCCACCGCGGCCGAGCGGCTCGCGATCCTCGCGGTCGGCGGCTACGGGCGCGGCGAAATGGCGCCGCATTCGGATATCGACATCGCCTTTCTCACCCCATGGAAGCAGACGCCCTGGGCCGAGCAGGTGATCGAATCGATGCTCTACGCGCTGTGGGATCTGGGGCTGAAAGTGGGGCATTCGAGCCGCTCGCTCGACGAGATGGTGCTGCAGGCGAAAGCGGATGTGACGATCCGCACCGCCTTGCTCGAGGCGCGCTACGTGTGGGGCGACGAGGCGCTCGGCGACGAAGCGGCGCTGCGTTTCAAGACCGAGGTGCAGCGCGGCACCGAGCGCCAGTTCATCGCCGACAAGCTCGCCGAGCGCGACCAGCGCCATATCAAGATGGGCGATTCGCGCTACGTCGTCGAACCCAATGTCAAAGAGGGCAAGGGCGGGATGCGCGATCTCCACGCCTTGTTCTGGATCGGCAAATATATCTACGATGTCGATCGCGCCGCCGATCTGGTCGAGAAGGGGCTGCTCACCGCGGCCGAATATCGCCAGTTCCACCGCGCCGACAATTTCCTGTGGGCGGTGCGCTGCCATTTGCACCTGATCACCGGGCGCGCCGAGGACCGGCTGACCTTCGACGTCCAGCGCGAGATTTCGCAGCGGATGCGCTTTTCCGACCGGCCGGGGCGGTCGGGGGTCGAGCGCTTCATGCAATATTACTTCCTGCAGGCGAAGACGGTCGGCACGCTGACCGGGGTGTTCATCGCGCATCTCGACGAGAAGTTCGCGGCGCGCGGGCGGCGCTTCGGGTTGCCGACGATCCGGCGCCGGCCACGCAAGCTGAGCGGCTTCGTGCTCGATCGCGGGCGGCTGGCGTTGCCGCGTGACGATTTCTTCGCCGAGGATCCGGCGCGGCTGATCGAGATCTTCCAGCTCGCCGATCTGCACCGGCTGGAGATTCACCCGATGGCGATGCGCGCCGCGACGCGCGACGCCAAATTGGTCGACGATATCCGTGATGATCCGCGCGCCAACGGCCTGTTCCTCGACGTGCTGAGCAGCCCGCGCGATCCCGAACTGGTGCTGCGCTGGATGAACGAGGCGGGGGTGTTCGGCCGCTTCGTGCCCGATTTCGGCCGCGTCGTGGCGCAGATGCAGTTCGACATGTACCACCATTATACGGTCGACGAGCATACGATCCGCGCGATCGGGCTGCTGAGCCAGATCGAGCATGGCGAGTTTTCCGACGAACACCCGCTGTCGACCGCGATCTTCCGCCAGATCGTGTCGCGCCGCGCGCTTTATGCCGCGGTGCTGATGCACGATATCGCCAAGGGGCGCGGCGGCGATCATTCGGTGCTCGGCGCGCAGGTGGCGGAGCGGCTTTGCCCGCGGCTCGGGCTGACCCCGGCGGAGACCGAGACGGTGGCGTGGCTGGTGCGCTATCACCTGCTGATGTCGGCCACCGCGTTCAAGCGCGACCTGTCGGACTTCAAGACGATCCTCGATTTCACCGCGGTCGTGCAATCGCCCGAGCGGCTACGCATGCTGCTCGCGCTGACCGTGGTCGATATCCGCGCGGTCGGGCCGGGGACGTGGAACGGGTGGAAGCGGCAGTTGCTCACCGATCTCTACGAGGCGGCAGAGGAAGTGCTGCGGCTTGGCCACAAGCAGCGCGGGCGGAACGAACGGCTGCAGCAGAAGCAGGCCAATCTCGCGCAGACGCTGGGGTGGGACGAGGCGGCTTTACGCAGCTATGCGCGGCAATTGCCCGAGCCTTATTGGATCGCCGAGCCCGAGGATGTGCTGGCCTATAACGCGCGCTTCATCACCGCGGCGGGGGAGGCGCAGCTCGCGATCGATGCGCAGGTCTATCCGGGGCGCGATGCGACCCTGGTGTCGGTCTATGCCGCCGATCATCCCGGCATCTTCTATCGCATCGCCGGCGCGATCCACCTCGCCGGGGGCAATATCATCGACGCGCGGATCCACACCACGCGCGACGGCATGGCGCTCGACAATTTCCTCGTACAAGACCCGCTCGGGCGGCCGTTCGAGGAGGCGGGGCAGCTCAACCGGCTGCGCACCGCGATCGAGGATGCCTTGGCCAATCGCGGCAAATTGATCGACCGGCTTAAGGCCAAGGCGCCACCGCGCGTCCGCGCCGATGCCTTCCGCATCGAGCCCAATGTGCTGGTCGACAATCATTCCGCGAACCGCTTCACCGTGGTGGAGGTCAATGCGCGCGACCGGCCGGCGCTGCTCAACCAGCTCG
>JAFKLV010000095.1 GCA_017304125.1 Sphingomonadales bacterium | reverse complement strand
CAGCAGGTCGTCGAAGGTGTCATCCACGGCTGCCACCCTAACCGGACGTCCGCCGCCGATCCGGTGCTGGTTGGGGGTATTGCTGAGCAGTCGAGAGGAGACAGCGATGAGTGATGCCGAACGGTCCACGCCCGGGGAGCCTTTCGAGTCGGCCATGCTCGGCGAGGGCGGCGAGGTGCCCATGCCGAGCTCTGCCGCCGAGTCCCGCGGCAGGGCCGGCACCGGTGAGGACCAGGACGTGGCAGAGCAGCACCTGCACCGCGAGCACCGGGTGATCGAGGGCTATGTCCGGCCCGGTGAGCCGGGGGCGCACACCGACTGACGGCCGGTCGGGAGGGGACGGGTCAGGCGTGGAAGCGGGAGCCGACCGCAGCGACCGGCTGGCTGATCGACACCCCAGAGCCGTCCCGGCGGGGGTCGGGCGCCGGCAGGTCTATCGGGGCGCCGCTGGCCGCAGCGGCGATCGCCGGATCGGCGCCTGCCCAGGCGAGCAGCAGGGTGTCCTCGCCCTTCAGGAAGCGTTGGCAGCGGACACCCCCGGTGGCGCGGCCCTTGCCCGGATACTCGGCCAGCGGGGTCACCTTCATGCTGCCGGCGTCCGTTCCGGGTAGCGCCGCGGACGACCCCGCGACTGTCACGACCGTGGAGCCGTCGACGCCGGCAGCGCCGAAGAACACCACCTGGGCACGGCCTCCGAGCTTGACCCCGGCCATGCCGCCGCCGCGCATTATCGCGACCGGCTGCACCGCTCGGCAGAAACCGCCGCCAACCGCGTCCGCACCGCCGAATATGAGGCCGAGCGCGCCGCCGAGGCGACCCGCGCCGCCAGGCGCGACCAGAGCGCGGTCGAGAAACTGATCGCGCGCGGCGAGGCCGAAGCGGCGTTGCGCGAAATCCGCAAACTGCGCGATGCGCCGCCGACGCGGCCGACCGGGAAAATCCGGCACGATCTTTGCTGATAGGTCTGTCGGAAGGGCCGACGGACACATAAAGGCGATGACCGCAGTTTCGAATCTCGCACTGATCTTCACCAAGACGGGGGCTCCCGCGTCGCCGCCCGGCGTCGCGACCGGCGCGCCCGCGTCTTTCCCTACGCTGCTCGCGCCGGTCGCGGGCAAGCCCGGCGATACGGCCGATACCGGCGATGCCCGGCAGGAGGATGCCGCACCCGGCAAGGATTTGCCGGACGAACAGAGCGGCTTGCCGGATGCGCTGGCGTGGATGATGGCGCCTGCGCTGCCGATCCTCGCCGATCCGGCGATCGCCAAGGTCGCGGATGCCGCGCCGAGCCCGGCCGCCACGCCCGTTGCGACGACGCCCGCCACGGCTCAGTCGACGGCAGCGCTGCCGCTTGTGACGCCGGACAGCGCGCCGGCGGCCACGCCGCCACCGGTCGACCCGGCACCGCAAACCGTCGCGCCGCAGATTCCGGCGCAGCAACCAGCCGCCCCGTCGCCGGCGCCCGTCGCCTCGCAGCCCAAGGCCCAGGCCGCCGATCTTCCCGATCCGCACGTCGACCTGCCGACGACCGATCAGCCGATGCCGCCAGCGGCGCCGCGCGCCACCACCCCGGCCCCCGCGCCCGATCGCATCGCGCAGGTCGCCGACGCACTGCGCCCGCTGCTGCCGGCCGCTTCGGCGAATTACATCAATCGCTTCGCCGCCGTCGCGCGGCCGGTTGCGCCGTCGACCCCGCCCGCCGTCGCACCGATTGCGGTGGCAGCGACCCCGGTCACGCCGCTGCCAGTAACGCCGCAAGCCGCACCGGCGGTCGCCGCGCCGCAGCCGGTCGCCCCCGTTCAGGTCGGCACGCCGCCGGCCCCGCAAGCGCCAGCCGCGCCGGTGCCCGCCGAGACCGCGCGCGTCGAAGCGCCCGTCGCGACCCCGGCACCGGTCGCGCCGGCCGCGCCCGTGCAGCCGGCGGTTCAGCCGACCGCGATCGCCCCCGCCGCACAGGTGTTCGCCGAGGCGATCCACCGCGCCGCGACCGACGAGCGCACCGCCGCCACCCCGCAGCCGACGGTGTTCACGCTGCCGGCCGGCACCGACAATGCGGTCCATGCGGTCGCCGCGACCGGTGATTCGCGCCACGCCGCGCTCGATCTGAAGCAGGACAATTGGCCGCAGGCGATGATCCAGCGGATCGAGGCGCTGCGCGATACCGCCAATGCCAACGATACCCGCATCCGGCTGATCCCGGCCGCGCTCGGCGCGATCGACGTGTCGCTGAAGCGCGAGGGCGATGCGGTGTCGGTCCATCTCGCGGCGCACCAGCCGGAGACGCAGCAGATCCTGGCCGACGCCCAGCCGCGGCTCGCCGATCTCGCCGAATCGCGCGGGCTGAAGCTGTCCGCCTCGACCGGCAGCGCCGCCACCGATGCCGGCGGCCACGCCGCCTCGCAGCAGCAGCAACAACAACGCGCCACGCAGACCGCCGCCGCCATGCCGGTGCGGCCCGCCAGCGCAGCCAACGCCGCCGACGAAGCGGCCAGTGACGAACGTATCGCCTGATACCCGAGGGACATGAGATGAGCGACAAGGACGAAAAGGCGGAAACGCCGAAGAAGAAGGGGAAGATCGGCAAGATCGCGATTCTGGCGGTCGGCGCGGTGGCGCTGATCGGCGGCGGGGTCGGCGCCGGTCTTTATGCGTCGGGTTCGGGCCTGATCGGCGGACATAAGGCCGCCGCCGCAGCCGCCGGCCCGCACCTCGTCCCCAAGAGCGAGCAGAAGCGCCCGAGCAAGGACGGCAAGGGTGAGGGCGGCCATGGCGGCGGCGAGGGCGAGGCCAAGACCGAGGATCACGGCATGCCGACCCCGCCGGGCGAGGGCGGCGAGCGCTATGCCTCCAATTATTACGCGATGGAGAAGGAGTTCACCGCGAATCTGCAGGATTCGGTGCACTTCCTCCAGATCGGGATCGCGGTCTCCACGCCCTATGACGATACGGTGATCCAGAACCTCAAGACCAACGACATCGCCGTGCGCTCCGCGGTGCTGATGACGCTGGGCGACACCACCGAGGATCAGGTGTTCACCTCCGACGGGAAGCAGGGGCTGGCCAAGAAGCTGGCGGCCTCGATCAACAAGGTGCTCAAGGAAAAAGAGGGCTTCGGCGGAATTAGTAACGTCTACTTTACCAATTTCGTTGTTCAGTGAGCGGGCATGGTTAACACCGCTTCACCATCCGAAACCGAGCGCCGCGGGGCCACCCGTGGCGAGGCCGCGCCTGCGGGCGGTCTCGGCCAGGCGAAGCTCAACCCGTTCGGCGATCTGCACACGCTGCAGCATCTCTCCGCCCGCCTCGCGCGCAGCCTGCGCGGGGTGTTCGAGCCGATTCTGCGGCAGGAACTGCGGACCTGGGCCGAGCCCTTGATGGTGCAGCGTTTTGCCGATTATCGCGCCGAACGCCCCGATACGCTCACCGCCTGGCTGCCGCTGGGGATGGAAGGGCGCACCGCGCTGTGCGTGTTCGACGGGCGCTTCGTGCTCGAGCTGCTCGATCTGTTCTTCGGTGGGGTCGGCTATGTGCCGATCGAGCTGCCGCACGAATTCTCGCCCGCGGCAGAGGCGATGGTCAGCCGTTTGGGCGAGATGATCGCCGCGCCGCTCGCCGCCGCCTGGGAACCGCTGGCGCGCGTCGGCTTCACCGTCGGGCGTTGCGAGCATAATGCGGCGATGCTGACCAATATCGAGGCGGACGACGCGATGATCGTCACCCGCTTCGGCATTGCGCACGAGCATGCCCGCCCGGTGTTCATCGATCTGGTCTATCCGGTTTCCGCGCTGAAGCCGCACGGCACCGCGCTGACCGGCAAGGTCGTCGCCAAGGCCGCCGAACAGGATGCGCAATGGAGCGCGGCGCTGACCCGCGCGGCGATGCAGGTGCGCTTCCCGGTCCGCTCGGTACTGGCCGAGCCGGTGATCAGCCTCGCCAAATTGATGGATCTGAAGCCGGGCGACGTGATCCCGATCCATTTCACCAACGACGTGCCGGTGATGGTCGGCAACGATCGCCTCGGCATCGGCACCGTCGGCACCGCCAACGGCCATGCTGCGATCCGCCTCACCAAACTCGCGAGCCTTGAAGGAAATAACGCATGAACGACATGACCGGCTCATTCGCCGCCGATGCCGAAACCGCGGGGGCGGTGGCGGCCAATTTCCGGCTGCTGCAGGATGTCGACGTGAAGCTGACGGTCGAGATCGGCTCGACCCAGCTCACCTTGCGCGAGCTGCTCGCGCTCGGCGAATCGAGCGTGATCGAGCTCGACCGGCAGGCCAACGAACTGCTCGACGTGTTCGTCAACGGCACGCTGATCGGGCGCGGCGAGGTGGTAACGGTCGGCGATCGCTTCGGCGTGCGCATGACCGAACTGGCCAATCCCGAGAAGCGCGGCTGACGCGGCGATGATGTGGGCCTACGTTCTCAAGCTGGTGATCCTGCTGCCGCTGGTCTGCGGCCTGATGATCGGCTCTTTGTGGCTGTGGCGGCGGCTTGAAAGCCGCATGCCCGGCAAGGCGCCGACGCGGCTGATCGCGGTCAAGGAAACGATGATGATCTCCCCCGGGCTGCGGCTCGCGGTGGTCGATTTCGAGGGCAGCCGATTGCTCGTCTCGGTCGGGCGTGGCGGGGTCACGCTGGTCGACAAGGCCGTCGCGCGCGGTGACGTCGCATGAGCGTGACGCGCATCGGCCACGGCCCGACATTGTTCCGCCAGCCCGCGGCGCCGCGTGCGCCGCACGGCGGGGCGAAGCTCACCAAGATCATGCTGATGATCGCCGCGCTGGTCGTGGCGCTGATCATCGCGATGCCCGCCTTCGCGCAGGCCGCGCCCGTGGCGCCCGCCGCCCCGGCGACCCCGGGGGTAGCGGATGCGCTCGATCGCGCGCTTGGCCAGCTTTCGAGCGGCGCCGCATCGAGCCAGCCGGGCAACGGCTCGCTCTCGCTGTCATTGCAGGTGCTCATCATCATGGGCCTGCTCACGATCCTGCCCGGGATCGTGCTGATGATGACCAGCTTCACGCGGATCATCATCGTGCTGTCGATCCTGCGCCAGGCGCTCGGGCTGCAGCAGACCCCGCCCAATCAGGTGCTGATCGGCCTGTCGCTGTTCCTGTCGTTCTTCGTGATGGCGCCGGTGGTCAACCGCATCAACACCGAGGCGATCCAGCCTTATGCCGCCGGCAAGCTGGCGGGGACCGAGATGATCAAGCATGCCGGCGAGCCGCTGCACGCCTTCATGGCCAAGCAGACTCGGGTCAAGGATCTGACGATGTTCGCCGAAATGGCGAAATCGGGGCCCTATACCAAGGCCGAGGACATCCCCTTTTCGGTGCTGCTCCCGGCCTTTGTGACGAGCGAATTGAAGACCGCCTTCCAGATCGGCTTCCTCGTCTTCCTGCCGTTCATCGTCATCGATCTGGTGGTGGCGACGGTGCTGATGTCGCTCGGCATGATGATGCTGTCACCGACGATCATCTCGTTGCCGTTCAAATTGCTGTTGTTCGTGCTGGTCGACGGCTGGGCGCTGACGATGGGCAGCCTCGCCAATTCCTTCGCGACATGACGGCGATTTCTCCCCGACGTCACCCCGGCCTTGAGCCGGGGTCCATCGGGAGGCACGCGCAGGGCAAGAGCTTCTTGCCGCAGAGCCCGAGGCACAATGGCCCCCGGCTCCAGGCCGGGGTGACGGAATAAGTTATGGCTGACGCTGATTATTTCCTGACCGTCGCGAATCAGACGATGTGGGTGCTGGCGCTCGCCGCCGCGCCGATCCTGATCCCGGCGCTCGTATCGGGGCTGATCCTCGGCATGATCCAGGCGGCGACCTCGATCAACGAGCAGACGCTGTCGTTCGTCCCCAAGCTGATCGTGGTCGCGATCTCGATCATGCTGTTCGGTGGGATGATCCTCGGGCTGCTCAGCGATTTCACGATCGGCATCTTCGATCGGATCCCGGATCTGGTGAAGTAACGCATGCTCGGCTTCGGCCTTGCGATCGAGCCCCAATTATGGGCGCTCGTGTTCGTGATGGTGCGCGTCGGCAGCGCATTCATCACCGCGCCGGTCTTCGGCAACATGTCCGTGCCGCTCCCGGTCCGCGTCGCCTTGTCGGGCGCGATCGGGGTGCTGGTGCTGGCGAGCCATCCGATCCAGCCGCCGGCGCAAATCTTCGCGGTCGCCACCTTCCTCGCGATCGCGGCGGAGGCGATGGTCGGGCTGGCGCTGGGCTTCGTGCTGCAGATCGCCTTTGCCGCCCCGCTCGTCGCGGGCGAGATCATCGGCGGATCGATGGGGATCGGCTTCGCCAATATGATCGACCCCAATTCGGGGCGCTCGTCGCCGGCGATCGGGCAATTCCTCTCGATCATGCTGACCTTGCTGTTCCTGTCGCTCGACGGGCATCTCGTGCTGGTCGACATGATCCTCAAAAGCTACGCCGCAATGCCGCCGGGCGAGGCGTGGCTGACCACCACGCAGATGCGCGATATCGCCTTTTTCGGTGGCTATGCCTTTCTCGCCGGGCTGCTGCTGGCGCTGCCGGTCGGCTTCCTGCTGCTGTGCCTCAACCTCGTCGTCGGGATGTTGTCGCGCGCCGCGCCGGCGCTCAACCTGTTCGCGGTCGGGCTGCCGGCCAGCCTTGGCGTCGGGATCATCTCGCTCGCCATCGCCTTCCCGGCGATGGGTGATTATCTCCAGGTGATCGTGCGCGAGGGGCTCGCCGCGACCCAGGCTTTGGTGATCCGCTG
>JAFKLV010000094.1 GCA_017304125.1 Sphingomonadales bacterium | reverse complement strand
TGAACACGATCGGCCGCCCCGCGATTTCCCCCGCCGCCTCGATCGACAGGCTCGTGCCCCCGGCGCTCTCGAATCGCGCATAGCGGGCGGCGCTATCGACGATCGGGGTCAGCCCGAGCGCGCGGTAGAAAGCGAAGCTTGCCGCATGATCGGTCGCCGGCACGGTGATCTGGTTGGGGGTCGGCGCGCCGAGATCGCTATCGAGCCGCACCTTATGATGCCCCATCGGCCCGTGCCCGGCGCCGAGGCCGGGCGCCTCGCGGAGCGCGATCCGCACGAACAGCCGCGCGCGCGCCACCGCCTCCGCCGGCGGCAACCCGCGCGCGAGCCCGGTGGCGATCGCGCTGGCCAGCGTGCAACCGGTGCCGTGGGTATGGCGCGTTTCGATCCGCCCGGCCTGCCACGCCTGGCGCGTGCCATCGGCGGCGATCAGCATGTCGGTGATCACATCGCCCGCGTCATGCCCGCCCTTGAGCAGCACCGCGGCGCCGTGCGCGCGGATCGCCTCGACCCCGCCCAGCGCCGCCGCCTCGGGCAGATTGGGGGTGACGAGCGTCGCGATGCGCATCAGCCGCTCGAACGCCGCGATCGTCGCCGCATCCGCCAGCACCGCGCCCGATGTCGCGACCATCACCGGATCGAACACGATCGGCACGCCCGGCAATTCTTCGAGCACCGCCGCCACCGCTTCCGCGGTCCCGGAGGCGCCGATCATCCCGATCTTCACCGCGTCGACGCCGATATCGTCGATCACGCTGCGCATCTGCGCGACGACCATCTCGGGCGGCACGGCGTGGATCGCCTGCACCCCCAAGGTATTCTGCGCGGTGATCGCGGCGATCGCGGTCATCGCATGGCCGCCGAGCATCGTCACGGTGCGGATATCCGCCTGAATCCCCGCGCCGCCGCCCGAATCGGAGCCGGCGACGATCAGCACGCGCGGCGTCATCGCGCTCACTCCTTGAAGCGGCGTTCGGTCGCGGCCGGATATTTCCTGAGCGCCGCGCCGACCCGCGCCGGCCGATCGAGCAATTCGCCGCCGCAATTGGGGCAGGTCTCGTCGAGCAGGTCGGCGCATTCGGCGCAGAAGGTGCATTCGAACGAGCAGATGAAGGCGCCGCCCTCATCCGCCGGCAAATCGACGCCGCAGCGTTCGCAATCGGGGCGCATCTCTAGCATGGGGGTGGCATAGAGCGATTTCGAGGCAGGTGGAATCACCCGCCGGCCAGGAAATCGCGGCAAACGAAGAACGCGCAGGCGCGAAAGGGGAGACAAGCATGAGACTGATCGGATTGGCACTGGCATTGGCGGTGGCGTCGGGCGCGCAGGCGGAAACGCGCTACGTGCTGGCCGGGCGGCTGATCGACCCCGAACAGGGCCGCGTGCTGACCAATCAGCGGATCGAAATCACCGACGGGCGCGTCACCGCGGTCCAGCCCTGGACCCCACCCCCGGCGACCGCGACGGTGATCGACTGGTCGAAGCTCACCGTCCTCCCCGGGCTGATCGATTGCCACACGCACGTCGCCGACGGCTGGGCCGACAGCAGCGACCCGGCCGAGGCGCTCCACCACAGCGCCACCGCGACGATCCTGAAGGGTGCGCGCCGCGCGCGCGAGACGCTGCAGGCCGGGTTCACCACGGTGCGCGACGTCGGGGTGTTCCGCGGGCTCTCAGACGTCGCGCTGCGCGATGCGATCGAGGCGGGCGACGTGATCGGGCCGCGGATGCTGGTGGCGGGCGCCTATATCACGATCCCCAATGGCGGCGGCGCGGTGACCGGCGCAGCGCCCGACGTGCCGGTGCCCGACGATATGAAGCTCGGCTATGTCCGCAACGCCGACGACGCGCGCAATGCGGTCGACATGCTGTTCGGGCGCGGGGCGGATTTCATCAAGATGATCGCCACCGGCGCGGTGCTCGCGGTCGGCTCGACCCCCGGCGCGCTCGAACTTACCCCCGAGGAGATGAAGGCGGCGTGCGACGCGGCGAAGCGTCACGGCAGCTATTGCATCGCCCACGCGCACGGCGCCGAGGGGGTGAAGGCGGCGATCCGTGCCGGCGCGCGCTCGATCGAACATGCCAGCCTGATCGACGACGAAGGGCTCAAAATGGCGCGCGACGCCGGGGTGTGGCTCGATATGGATATCTTCGACGGCGACTGGATCGACGCCGAGGGGACCAAGGCGGGCTGGCCGGCGGAATATCTCCGCAAGAACCGCGAGACGACCGAGGCACAGCGGCAGGGCTTTGCCAAAGCGGTGAAAATGGGCGTGAAATTGTCGTTTGGCACCGATGCCGGGGTCTATCCTCATGGGCTCAATGCGCGGCAATTCGCCTATATGGTGCGCTATGGCATGACCCCGATGCAGGCGATCCAGTCCGCCACGACGGTGTCGGCGGCATTGCTGGGCAGGAGCGCGGACATCGGCGCGCTGTCGCCGGGCCATTATGCCGATATGATCGCGGTGGAAGGCGACCCGCTCAGCGATATCCGGGCGCTGGAACATGTCGCCGGCGTGGTGAAGGGCGGCAAGGAGATCGCCCTGCCCTGATCCCGTTCGCGACCCCGCCGCCCTCGGCTTCAGATCGGGGTGGCGGGCGTTGTTTGCGCTAAACGCAACGATTCTTCGCTTTCTACTGCATTGAACGAACGGATCGTCTCCGACAGTCTCAACCCCCGAACGAACCGCCGGGCTCGGCGCGACAATTCGGGGGGATGGGAATGAACAAGGTCTTTGCGATCGCGGCGCTGCTGGCGCTCGGCGCGTGCTCGAACGCGCAGAATGGCGCGACTGGCAATAACGCCCAGGCCACCGCCGCTGCGGACAACGCGCAGGTCTTCAATCACGTCGCCGACAATGACGTGCTGACCAACATGTTCCGCTGGTGGAATGACGCTTATACCAAGGCCGACGGCTTCACCGCGCAGTCCTTCGGCCAATATTTCACCGACGATGCGGTGATGCAGATCAACGGCAAGGTCAGCGCCAAGGGGCTCGACGATCTCGTCGCGCATTTCCGCCAGATCCAGCACAAGACGCAGAAGGTGAAGATCAACCTGCCGTTCCGCGCAGCGTTTACCTCGCCCGACGGCAGCAAGATCTACACCTATCACACGATCGATGCGCAGGCCGACGGCAAGCCCTCGCAGGAGATGGTGTCGGGCTATGCCGAGATCCGCGACGGCAAGATCGCGCTGATCAACTTTCTCAGCGTCGAAGGCGCCCCACAGAGCGGCGCGCGCTGATCACCGGATCATCAAGGGACAAGACGACCGGCGCCGCGACGCGCGGACAGACCGGATCTGAACAAGGGGAATATCATGCGTAAGTCTTTGTTTTTCTGCACGGCCCTGACCGGCGTGATGGGGGCGCTGATCGCCGTGCCGGCCGTCGCGGGCACCGCGGCGACTGAGGCCGACAGCGCGGCGACGCAGGGTGACGCCACCGCTGCGGCAACCGCCGCCGCGCCGGGAGCCGGCGATATCGTGGTGACCGCGCAGCGCCGCGCGCAGCTTGCCACCGACGTGCCGATCAGCCTGACCGCCTATGACGCGGCGGCGATCGGCAAGCAGAACATCAAGGGCCTCGACGATTATTTCACCAAGGCGCCCAACGTCAGCTTCATCTCGACCGGCGCGCGCGATCGCAAGCAGATCAGCATCCGCGGCATCACCAACCAGCTGAGCGACGACGCGATCCCACGGACCAGCACGTTCGGCTTCTATATCGACGATTTCAACGTCTCGACCGGCACGGTCAATCCGGCGGTGGTCGATCTGCAGCGGATCGAGGTGCTGCGCGGGCCGCAGGGCACCTATTTCGGCCGCAATGCGATCGGCGGCGCGATCAACATCACCACCAATCAGGCCAATACGCACCAGATCGAGGGCGAAGCCTCGGTCGCTTATTCGAGCTTCAACACGATCGATACGCAGGGCGTGCTCAACCTGCCGATCGTCAACGACAAGGTCGCGCTGCGCGTCGTCGGGCGCTACCAGCATAGCGACGGCAATATCAAAAACATCAACCCGATCGGCGGCGGCAACGATTCCGATTATTATTACGGCAAGGCGATGCTCCGCATCACCCCGACCGACGAACTGACGATCGATATCACCGGCACCTATACCAAGGAGCGGGTGGGGATGCGCGAGGGCGTGCCCTCGGGCGTGCTCGGGCCGACCGCGCTGGCGGTGGTGTTCCCCGGGGTGACCAACCCCAAGGCGGACCCGGACGGCGTCGGCTTCTTCCCCGAGAACGACAATAAGGTGAACTTCAACCGCCCGCAGCGCATCGGCACGCAATTCTGGTACGTCACCGGGCGGCTGAAATATGAGAATGATGCGATCTCGATCACCAGCATCACCGGCTACATCAAGTCGAAGCAGTTCCTGCAGGGCGACATCGATGGATCGAGCAAGGATTATTACTACGAAACCAAGCCGATCGACCGCGATTCGTTCAGCACCGAAATGCGCGTCCAGTCGCCCGACGACGGCCGCGCCTTCGCCTGGACGATCGGCGCGATGTACGCCCGCGACACCGGCGACATCCGCCAGTTCACCTATACCGGCAAGGACAATCCCTTCGGGCTGCCCGCCGATCTGGTGATCACCAGCACGCAGAACAGCGGCAAGTCGGAAAGCTGGGCGGTGTTCGCGCAGGGCCAATATGATGTCACGCCCAAGCTCTCGCTGACCGTCGGCGGCCGCTACACCCGCGAGACGGTGACGGTCTCGCAGATGAACACGTCGAGCGGCACGGTGAACGGCGTGGTCAACGACAGCGCCAAATTCGACGATTTCTCGCCGCGCTTCACGCTTGCCTATAAGCTGGCGGACCGCACCAACGTCTATGCCACCGCCTCGCGCGGGTTCAAGGCGGGCGGGGTGCAGATCAACCCCAAGCTGACCGACACCTCCTTCGCCCCCGAAACGCTGTGGAATTACGAGGTCGGCTTCAAGACGCAGACCCCGGATCGCAAGCTCGCCTTCAACACGTCGATTTTCTACATGAAGTGGAAGAACCTGCAGACCGAGTTCGCGGTCGCGCAGGTCAACAACGGTGTCATCAGCTTCTTCTCCGGGATCGAGAATGCCGCATCGGCGCGCAGCATCGGCGTCGAGGCGGATGCCACTTATTTCCCGCTGCCGGGGGTGCAGGTCGGCGGCTCGGTCGGCTATCTCGACTCGAAGTTCGACAAATATAACAATGCCTATATCAATGGGCAGGTGGTCGATCTCTCGGGGCGGCAGATGCCCAATGCGCCGAAATGGACGCTCAACGCCTTTGCCGAATATGATTTCACCGCGGCGGAGGGGATCGAGGCCTATGTGCGTGGCGAATGGTTCTATCGCGACATGATCTATTCGGACAAATCGGCGCTGCTCTACAATATCTGGCCGTATCGCGTGCCGAGCTTCAACCAGTTCAACCTGCGTATCGGGGTGACGCGCGGCAATCTGCAGCTGCAGGCCTATGCCGAAAATCTGTTCAAGAGCCGGTATTTCACCAACGCTTATGAAAAGGCGTTCGCCGGCGGCCTCTATGTCCAGCCGTCGACGCGCAATTTCGGCATGCGCGCGACGATGCGCTTCTGATGGCGCGGGGAGAGGGATTGGGGCGCCGCGATCTGCTCGCGGGCGCGGGGGCGGCCGGGTTGATCCTCGCCGCCGGTCCGGTCGGCGCACGCGCGGCGGCCCCGCCCCTCTCCGCCGGCGCGGACAGCGCGCTGCGGGCGTTGCTCGACGCCGCTTATGCGCATGCGCTCGAACTCAGCCCGATGCTCGGCGCGAGCGTCGCCTCGCCGATCGGCAAGGACCGGTGGGACGATATGTCGGCGGCGGGCGAGAAAGCCGTCGCCGACAATGCCGCGCGCAATCTCCAGCGGCTCCACGCGATCGACTATGCCGCGCTCTCGCCCGACGCGCAGGTGCAGTACAAGGCGTTCGAAAACGACCAGAAGATCGTCGCCGAGCGCTATCGCTGGCGGCGGCATGATTATCCGCTCAACCAGATCGTCGGGCTGCCGCTCGACGTGCCCAATGTGCTGATCAACCAGCATCCGATCACCACCATCGGCGATGCCCAGGCCTATGTCAGCCGGATCGAGCGCGCACCCGTGGCGTTCGATCAGATGATCGCGCAGTTGCGCGATCATGCCGCAGCCGGGTTCCTGATGCCGGCATCGCTCTATCCGCTGCTGGTCGAAGCCTCGCAGCAGGTGATCACCGGCGCGCCGTTCGACGGGGGAGCGGACAGCCCGGTATGGGCCGATTTCCGGCGCAAGATGGCCGCGCTCCAGATCGACGCGGCCGCGCGTCAGGCGCTACTTGCCCGCGCGCAGGCCGCGCTTTCCGGGCCGTTCCGCGGTGGCTATCAGCGGCTGATCGCCGAACTGCAATCTCAGGCGGCCAGGGCGACGCGCAGCGTCGGCGTGTGGTCGCTGCCCGACGGCGATGCCTATTACGCCTTTCTGATCCGCCAGTTCACCACCACCAATATGACGCCGGAGGATATCCACCAGCTCGGGCTGGCGGAGGTGAAGCGCATCCACGGCGAGATGCGCGCGATCATGGACCGCGTCGGCTTCTCCGGCACGCTGCAGGCGTTCATGACGCAACTGAAGCACGACCCGAAATTCTATCAGCCCAACACCGACGACGGGCGACGCGCCTATCTCGATCGTGCCGAGGCGATCATCGGCGCGATGCAGGAGGCATTGCCGCGGGTGTTCCACCAGAAGGCGCCGCTGCCGCTGGTGATCCGCCGCGCGGAAATCTATCGC
>JAFKLV010000093.1 GCA_017304125.1 Sphingomonadales bacterium | reverse complement strand
ATCGTCAATCAAGTTGACGATTTTTGCGCTGTCCGCGCGCCGCCGAGGAAGTCCGCTGCCTCGAAACCTTCGGGGGCGGCGATTTCGACGATCGGCTCTTCGCGATTGTCATATTCCAGCTGCAATGCGCGGGTCATCACCGCATGCATGTCGTAAAGACAGGTAATATAAGTGAATTCGAGGATCTGCTCGTCGTTCCAGAAGGTCCTGAGCTTGTCGAACACCTCGTTCGGCACGCGTCCGCCGGCCTGCGACAGGCAGTCGGCATAAGCGAGCACCGTGCGTTCCTGCTCATTATAACAATCGGCGACGGCCCAGTGCGACACTGCGGCGATCTTCTCTTCGCTCACCCCCAGCCCGCGCAATGACTTGCAATGCTGCGAGAAGACGAACTGGCTGCCCTTGACCCAGCCCGCGCGGGTCTGGCCGAGCTCGCGCAGCACCGGATCGATCGTGCGCGCCGGGTTGCGATAGACCGCAAAGCCGTCGACGGCATGTTTGAAGATATCGGGCGACAGCGCGAACACCGTCCACCAATCGCCCGGCGTGCCGGTCGCGGTGCCGGGTTCGGCCACCGGATCGCGATCGCCGAACAGGCGGTCGTAATAAGCCAAGACGGTCTTGTCGGTCGTGTCGCCGCGCGGCACCTGGCGCAATACGGGCATCATCTCGCTCCTTGGTTCGGTCTTTGATGCAGCGCTGGATGGGGGAAGCGGCCGACGCTGCAATGTCGCGTGGGATCTCAGGCGGTGGCGAATTTACGGAATTCGGCGACATGTGCCGAATCGAAATATTCGTCGAGCCGCGTGATCTTGCCGTTTTCCACCCGGCAGACGATCGCGCAGGGCAGGCGCACCGCGCCGCCGTCATGCACGCGATTGCCCTTCAGCACATGCTGCTGGACGAACCCGCCGGGGAAGATATCGAGCCGGCGCTCGGCATATTCGCGATTGGCGATCCGCGCGACCATCCCGGTCAGCGTCCGGGCGGTATCGGCCGGGGTGACGATCAGCTCGTCGGTATTGTGCCAGATCTCGGCATCGGGGGTGAAGCTGCCCTGCATCGTCGCGATATCGCCTTCCTCGATCGCGTCGAAGAAACGCTTCGCGAAGGCGCGCATCTCGGTCTCGGTCATCGCCTTTTCTCTCTCCTGTCACTCGCTTGCGCTTGATGCTTAGATACATAAGGATGTGAGTCAACCACAGGAGAGGCACATGGATATTCGAGGACGCTGGGCGGTCGTGACCGGGGCCGCATCGGGGATCGGCCGCGCGACCGCGCTACGGCTGGCGCAGGGCGGCGCGGCGCGGGTGACGTTGCTCGACGTCAACGCCGCCGGGCTGGCGGAAAGCGCCGCGCTGGTCGCGGCGGCGGGCGCCACGCCGGAGACCGAGCGGCTCGATCTGGGCGATCTCGCGGCGGTGGCGGCATGGCTCGACCGCACCCTGGCGGACGGCGCGCCCGATATCCTGCACAATAACGCCGGGGTGGTTTCGGGCCCGGCCGCCTTTCCCGAGATGCCGCTCGACCGGCTGCGCTGGATCGTCGACGTCAACCTCACCTCGCTGGTGCTGATGACCGAGCGCGTTGCGCAGGCGATGCATCCGCGCGGCGGGGGCGTGATCGTCAACACCGTCTCGACCGTCGCGCTCGGCCCGGGGTTCCGCGATGCGATGTATGCCGTCACCAAAGCGGGGGTGATGATGCTCACGCGGTGCTGCGCGTCGCTCAAGGAAGATTGGGGCGTGCGCGTGGCTGGCGTGCTGCCGGGGCTGACCGATACGCCGATCCTCCACACCACCGGCGGCGATCGCGCGGCGGACTGGATGGCGCCGGTATTGGCGAACAACGAGCGCTGCACCCCGGACGATATCGCCGCGGCGGTAATCGATCTGATCGCCGACGACAGTCTTGCCGGCGGCGACTGGGTGGCAGTGCGACGCGAGAACGGCGTGGTGACCCGCCAATGGGGTCACGACACGCCGGTGTAAAACTAACCCGCCGTCACCCCGGTTCAAGGCCCGGGTGACGGCGGGTAGGTGCAGCGTTGTGCTAAGCGAAAAAGCTTCCCCTCCCCGGCGCTGCCGGGGAGGGGAGAGCGGATCAGAACTTCACGCCCGCCTCGATCGCGAGGTTGCGCGGCGGCTCGACGAAGATGATCGCGCGCGAGGACGTGGTGATCGGGAACGGCAGGCGGAAGGCGCTGCCGGTGGTCAGGTTGTTGGTCAGGTTCTTGCCGACGAAGGCGATGTGCCAGCGTTCGTCCTTCGGCGCGAACTGGATGCGCAGGTCGACCTTCGCATAGCCCTTTTGATAGCCGTAGAGCGGGCTCTGGTCGTCCGAGTCGAAATAGCCCGAGCGCCCGCCGACGATCGCGGTGCCGTCCAGCTTATAGTCGCCGATATCGGCCCGGCCGTGGACCGAGACGTTGCCGGTGAACTTCGACGTATACGGCAGGCGATGCCCGCTCAGGTCGCAGATCGGGCCGGTCATCCCGGCAAGGCACGGCGCGCCCGGATAGCTGTCGTATTTGATATCCTGATAGGCCGCCGATGCGGTGATGTCGAAATAGCGGCTCGGCGCGATGCGGAGCGACCCTTCGACACCCTTGGACGAGGCGGCCGCCGCATTCTTGGTGATATAGGTCGAGCTGTCGGGATCATAGCCCGAGGTCTGCAGATCGGTGAACTTGGTGTCGTAGACCGAGATATTCAGCGTCGCCTTGCCGTCGAGCAGGGTCGACTTGATGCCGGCCTCCCAGTTGCGCGAACGCTCCGGCTTGTATGTGAAGGTGGCATTGGTCGTGCCCAAAGTGTTCGACACGAAGCCGCCCGATTTCGAGCCGCGGCCATAGACCGCATAGACCATCAGATTGTGCGACACGTCATATTGCACCGTCACCGACGGATCGGCGAGGCCTTCGCTGATCGAGCCGCTCGCGGAGGTCAGCGGCCGGAACAACTGGCCGCCGAGCAGCGCCCCGCTGAACTGCCCGTCCTTATGCGTATTGGTGTAGCGCAGGCTGCCGATGATCCGCAGCCCCGCCGCCGGGCGCACGGTCGCCTGACCGAACACCGAGATCGTCCGTGCTTCCTGATGGAAATAGGTCTGGTTGAGCGAGACGAGGTTATACGCCAGCAGATTGTAATAGAGGTACGGATCGACGTTATAGGTCGAGCGGTCGTAATAAGCGCCGACGACATATTCCAGCGTGCCGCCGGTCGGCGACAGCAGGCGCAATTCTTCCGAGAATTGGTGGAAATTCTCAGGATATTTGTTGGCGACCGAATTTTCGACGACCTGCCCGGTGCCCGGCACCCGCTGGTCGAAATAATTGGTCACCGCGCCGTTGAACCACGAATAGCCGGTGATCGAGGTCAGCGTATGCGTCCCGACCTTGAGGTTGGCGGTCACCGAGCCGAGCACCGACTGGTTGGTATAGCCTTCCTGCCCGAGCGGGCTGTTGGTCGTATAGCGGACCAACGTCGGCTGCTGCACGGTCGTGGTCGGGCTGGAGACGCCAAGCCCGCCGTCGCGCTCGTAATTCGACATCTCGACCTTGGCGGCGAGATTGAAATTGTCGGTCGGTTCCCACAGCGCGCTGATACGGAACAATTGCAGCTTGTTGCGCGGGTCTTCCTTCCCGGTGCCGAGGTTCTTGATATAGCCGTCCTGGTTCTGCAGCCGCGTCGCGACGCGCAGCGACAGCGTGTCGGACACCGGGCCGGAAACATAGCCGGTCAGGTCATAGCCCTGCAGGTCGAAATTTTACGAGCCGGTGATCCCGCCCTCGAAGGTCTTGGTCGGGCCGGCGCTGACCACGCTGATCGCGCCCGCCGGCGTGTTCTTGCCGTACAAAGCGCCCTGCGGGCCGCGCATCACCTCGACGCGCGCGACGTCGAAGAACGGGTTGAGCGCCTGGCGCATCTTGCCCGCATAAACCCCGTCCATATAGACGCTGACCGCCTGATCGAACGAGAAGTTCTGGGGCGGCGAACCGAAGCCGCGGATATAGATCGTGTCGTTGCCGTTGGTCTGCTGGACGAACATGTTCGGCACGAAATTCTGCACCGCCTTGAAATCGGCGGCGGCGAAATCGGCGACCTTCTGCCCGCTCACCACCTCCATCGAGATCGGCACGTCCTGCAGCCGCTGCTCGCGCTTTTGCGCGGTGACGACGATATCGCCGCTGGCGCTGTCGGCCGATGCGATCTGGGTGGCCGCGTCAGGCGCGGTCTGCGCCACAGCCGGCGCGGCAAGCAGAGTCGCAGCCAGCGTTCCCGCTGCGATGCCATTGAGCAACAAGTGGAATTTGCGCTTCATATCTTATCCTCCCTTCCGTGGGTGCGGCGTCGTTGCGCCATTATTGTTATGTTCTGAATTTTCCCTTAGACTACTAACTATCAATTAGTCCAGCGGAGAAGATGCGATGACGGAGAATATCGAACAGGTGCTGGGTAACTATCTCTGCACGGTCGATTTTCACGTAGCGGGCGGCATCCTTCCGATCGGTGCGTCGCCGTTCGGGGATCGCCGTATCGGTTATATCACCGGCGGTAAATTCGACGGGCCGCGCCTCTCGGGCGAGGTGCTGCCGGGGGGCGGCAATTGGTCGGTCGGCGGGCGCATCGGCGCCGATGCCTCGGTCGGCACGCTCGATGCGCGCGCGATTCTCAAGACGCATGATGGCGCGCTGATCTACGCGCATTACCACGGGCGCAGCGTGATCCCGGACGATGTGCGGCGCGAGTTCGGCGATCCGGCGCTGGCCTCGGCGGTCGATCCGGCGCGTTATTATCTGCGCATCGCCCCGGTGTTCGAGACGGCGAGCCCCGATTATGCGTGGCTCAACGGCGTGCTGGCGATCGGCGTCGGCGAACGTACCGACCTCGGCGCGCGGCACCGGCTCTATACGGTGCGGTGACTTCTTCTTTCTTTCTCCCCTCCCTGGTGAAGGGAGGGGCTGGGGGTGGGTGGGTATGAGGCGGTTGCTGCGGTTTCCCCCACACCAACCCACCCCCGACCCCTCCCTTGTTCAAGGGAGGGGAGAAGAAGGTCAGGGCAATACCGTCACTCGTGTGAACTTCGTGACCTTTGCTGTCAGGCGCGGTCCAGCCAGTCGGTAAGCAGCGCGGTGGTTTGCCCGGCGGCTTCGATCGTCGGGAGATGGCCCACGCCGGGCAAGGTTTCGAGCTGCGCGCCGGGGATGCCGTCGAGCATCTCCTGCTGCTGCTCCGGCGTGGTGATGCCGTCGGCGTCGCCGCGGATCAGCAGCACCGGCGCGGTGATCGCGCCGAGCGACGGGCGGCTGTCGATGCGCGCCATGATCGCGCGCTGCTGGCGCAGGAAGGTTTCCGCCCCGGTCTGCGCCGCCATCCGCCGCGCCAGCGCAAGCAACACAGCATCGCCGCGCTTCTCGGGCGGGAACAGCATCGGGATGCGCTCCTCGATCACCAGATCGAACCGCCCGGCATCGACCAGATCGATATAGCCCTGCCGGCGCGCGGTCTGCGCCGGGCCGTCGGCGGTGGGCAGGGTTGCGATCAGCGCCAGCCGCGTCACCCGCTCGGGCGCGCGGCGCATCACCTCGAACGCGACGAAGCCGCCCATCGCATGCGCGACCAGCGCGAAACGCTCCGGTGCGCAGGCGAGCAGCCGCGTCGCCATCCCGGCGATCGTATCGTCGCGGGTGTGATCGGCATGGAACACGTCGCGATCGGCCCAGGCGGCCAGCTGCGGGGTCCAGGTTTCCTCGGTCAGCAACTGGCCGGAGGCGAGGACGATCGGAAGACGCGACATCAAATCACCTGATTGAGCAAGGCTTCGCCCGCCGTCAGCCGGCGGACATTCTCGGCGGCGGCGGCAAGGCTGCGCGCCAGCGTTTCGGGGGTCTGCCACGCGACATGCGGGCTGACCACGACATTGGCGAGGCCGAGCAACGGATCGGCGCGATCGACCGGTTCCTGCGCGAACACATCGAGCCCGGTGCCGCGCAGATGCCCGCTGCGCAGCGCATCGACCAGCCGCGCCTCGTCGACCAGCCCGCCGCGCGCGACATTGATCAGCACCGCGCCGCGCTTCATCGCCAGCGGATCGACCAGATTGGCGGTCTCATCGGTCAGCGGGATGTGCAGCGACACGACATCGGACACTGCGAGCAATTGATCGAGCGGCAGTTGTCGCCACGGCTTGTCGGCATGCTGGCTGCGCGCGGTGAACACCACTTCGGCGCCCAGCGCTTCCAGCGCACGGGCGAGGCGGGCGGCGCTATTGCCCATCCCGACCAGCCCGACCGTCCGCCCGGCCACCTCGCCCATATTGTCGAGCACGTCGGACGGCACCGCCCATTGCGCGTCGCGCGTCGCGGCATCGAGCGCAACGGTACGCCGCAGCACCGCGAGCAGCAGCGTCAGCGCGCATTCCGCCACCGCCTGCGCATTGACGCCGGGCATGTTGCATACCGCGACGCCCTGCGCCTTGGCCGCATCGAGCGCGATCGTATTGACCCCGACGCCGAGCTTCTGGATCAGCCGCAGCCCCGGCGCACCCACGATCGCCGCCGCGCTGACGGGGGCGAGGACGTGGAGCAGCACCTCGGTATCGGCCGGCGGCGCGGTGCCGGGCGCGAACGCCTGCACCGTGCCGGCGCCGAACATCGCATCGATCTGCGCCTGAAAGCCGACGCTGGGGATCGTGTCGATCGCGAGCTTCATCAGCCGAGCCGCGCGGCGACCGGGGCGGCGAAGGCCGAGGCGCCGGCGAATTCGGCCTCGCCGCCCATGTCCTCCTCGATCCGCAGCATCTCGTTCCACTTCGCCATCCGCTCGGAGCGGGTGAACGAGCCGACCTTGAGCTGGCCGGCATCCCAGCCGGTCGAAAGGTGCGCGATCGTCACATCCTCGGTCTCGCCCGAGCGTGCCGAA
>JAFKLV010000092.1 GCA_017304125.1 Sphingomonadales bacterium | reverse complement strand
GCGACGCGACCAACGATCAGGTGACGATCGACAGCGCGCATGCCACCCAGAAGTACGGTGTCGCGGTGAAGTGCGCGACGATCACCCCGGACGAGGCGCGCGTCGAGGAATTCGGCCTCAAGCAGATGTGGAAGTCGCCCAACGGCACGATCCGCAACATCCTGGGCGGCGTGATCTTCCGCGAGCCGATCGTGATCCGCAACGTGCCACGGCTGATCCCGGGCTGGACGCATCCGATCGTCGTCGGCCGCTACGCGTTCGGCGATCAGTATCGCGCGACCGACTTCAAGGTGCCCGGCAAGGGCAAATTGACGATGAAGTTCGAGGGCGAGGACGGCACCGTCATCGAGAAGGACGTGTACGATTTCCCGGGCGCCGGCGTGGCGATGGGGATGTACAACCTTGACGAATCGATCCGCGATTTCGCGCGCGCCTCGATGAACTACTCGCTCGGCCGCAACTGGCCGCTGTATCTGTCGACCAAGAACACGATCCTCAAGGCCTATGACGGCCGCTTCAAGGACATCTTCGCCGAGGTGTTCGAGACCGAGTTCAAGGACAAGTTCGCCACCGCCGGCATCGTCTACGAGCACCGCCTGATCGACGACATGGTCGCCAGCGCGCTGAAGTGGAACGGCGAATTCGTCTGGGCCTGCAAGAATTACGACGGCGACGTGCAGTCGGATCAGGTCGCGCAGGGCTTCGGCAGCCTCGGGCTGATGACCTCGGTGCTGATGACCCCGGACGGCAAGACGATCGAGGCCGAAGCGGCGCACGGCACCGTCACCCGCCACTATCGCCAGCACCAGCAGGGCAAGGCGACCTCGACCAACCCGATCGCGTCGATCTTCGCCTGGACCGGCGGCCTCAAGTATCGCGGCAAGTTCGACGGCACGCCCGACGTGACGCGCTTCGCCGAGACGCTGGAGCAGGTCTGCATCGAGACGGTCGAGAATGGCGACATGACCAAGGATCTCGCGATCCTGATCGGGCCGGACCAGAAGTGGATGACCACCGAGCAGTTCTTCGAGGCGATCCGCGCCAACCTCGAAGCCAAGATGGCGACCTGGGCCTGATTTCCCTGCCGTCATGCCGGACTTGATCCGGCATCCAGAGCCGCAAGCGACGGCGTGCGTGGCTCTGGATGCCGGGTCGAGCCCGGCATGACGGTGGATTGAATTGCGACATTTGCCCCTCTCGCAACGTCACCCCGGCCTTGAGCCGGGGTCGATCGGGAGGCCGGCGCCGGACAAGAGGCTCTGACCGCAGAGCCGGAGGCAAGATGGACCACGGCTCAAGGCCGGGGTGACGGAGATGGTCCTGCGGGCGAGCGGATATGTTCGCGCCGCACCCCCAGCCCCAGCACTCGCGCCGGAATGCGGCGGAGCAGCGCCACCCGGTCGAACACCCGCAGCAGCCACGGCGCGCGGTCGATCCCGCCCGACAATGCCCGTTCCAGCACATTGCGGTGCGCCGCGCGCTGGATCGCCTGGATCACCCGCACCGGAAACATCCGCCGCGCCTGCACCTTCGCCAGCAACGGATCGGGATCGTCGCCCTTCAGCATCGGCGCGGCGAGGATATTCGCCGCCGCCACCGCATCCTGGATCGCAAGGTTGATCCCCACCCCGCCGACCGGCGACATGGCATGCGCCGCATCGCCGATCGCGAGCAATCCCGGCCGATACCAGCGCGTCAGCCGGTCCAACGAGACCGACAGCAATTTCACATCGTCCCAGTCACGCACCGCGGCGATGCCCGGCGCGATCGCCGGCGCCGCCTCCGCCATCTCGGCGCGAAATGCGACGATGCCGCGCGCGCGCAGCGCCGCCGCGCTGCCCTTGCGGATCACGCGCGCGCATTGGAAATAATCGCCGCGATCGATCGCGACGACCATCTGCCCCTGCGACAGATAGGCGGCGGTGCGGTTCTCCGCGTCGCGCTACTTGGGCACGCGAAACCAGAAAACGTCGATCGGCACCCCCAGATCGACCAGCGGCAGCGCCGCCGCGTCGCGCAGGACCGAATCGCGCCCGTCAGCAAGGATCACCAGCCGCGCGACCAGTTCCTCGCCTTGCGATGTGCGCACCCCCGCGATCCGCCCGCCCGCACCGATCATCAGCCCGGCGCCTGCTGTTTCCATCCGGAGATCGAAGCCGGCGTAGCCCCGCGCGTGCCGCGCGACGAAATCGAGGAAATGCCATTGCGGCATCATCGCCACGAACCGCCCGCGCCCCGGCAAATGGGTGAAATCGCCGATACGATATTCGCGCCCGGCGACCACCGCGCCGATCCGTTCGACCTTGTCGTGCGGCTCGGCGAGCAAGGCATCGAGCAGCCCCAGTTCGTCGAACAGATCGAGTGTCGAGGGATGCACCGTGTCGCCGCGGACATCGCGCAGGAAATCGCGATGCTTCTCCAGCACCGACACCCGCAGCCCGGCGCGCGCGAACAGGAAGCCGGCCATCATCCCCGCCGGGCCGCCGCCGACAATGACGATATCGTATTTTTCCATCAACTCGTCCTGACAGCGGGCGCCGCCTCTGTTTAGGATGAAGTTATGGCGATTGGATTGGACAATAAAGGCTTCAGCGACGCGCTGGTCATTCTCGGCGCCGCGGGGCTGGTGATTCCGGCCTTCGCCCGCTTCAAGATCAGCCCGGTGATCGGGTTCATCCTCGTCGGCATGCTGGTCGGCCCGGCGGGGCTCGGGCAATTGGTCGGCCACGCGCCATGGCTTTACTATTTCACGATCACCGATCCGCATGCGATCGAGCCGTTCGCCGAATTCGGCATCGTCCTGCTGCTGTTCTCGATCGGGCTGGAGCTGTCGTTCCGGCGCTTATGGTCGATGCGGCGATTGGTGTTCGGCACCGGGGCAGCGGAATTGCTCGGCTCGGGGCTGCTGATCGGCGCGGGGCTGCACCTGCTGGGGCAGAATTGGGCCGGGGCGATCGGGCTCGGGCTCGCGCTCGCGCTATCCTCCACCGCTTTGGTGCTGCCGCTGGTCGGGACGACCGGCGCGGTCGGGCGCGGCGCCTTTGCCATGCTGCTGTTCGAGGATCTCGCGCTGGTGCCGATCATCTTCGCGCTCGGCGCGATGGCGCCGATGGCAAGCGAGGCCGGGTGGCAGGGGCTGGCCGGCGTCGCGCTGCGCGGCGGGCTGACAGTGGTGGCGATGTACGTCGGTGGCCGGCTCGTCCTGCCGCGCCTGTTCGCGCAGGCCGCGCGCACCAAAAGCCCCGAATTGTTCCTCGCCGCCTCGCTGCTGGTAGTGATCGTCGCGAGCGTCGCGACCACCGCGGCGGGGCTGTCGCCGATCGTCGGCGCGTTGCTCGCCGGGCTGCTGATCGCCGAAACCGAATATCACACCGAGGTCGAAGTGATGACCGCGCCGTTCAAGGGGCTCGCGCTCGGCGTGTTCCTGATCACGGTCGGGATGAGCGTCGACCTGCGCTCGATCATCGACAATTGGGGCGAATTGCTGCTCGCGGTGGTCGGCGTGGTGTCGATCAAGACGGTGGTCACCTATCTGCTGCTGCGCGTCGCCAATGCGCGGCGCGGGGTCGCGGCGGAGACCGGGCTGCTGATGGGCAGCCCGTCCGAGACCACCCTGATCGTGCTGGCCGCGGCGGCGCAGGCGCAGCTCATCCAGCCCTCCACCGCCGCTTTCTGGCAGACGGTCACCGCGATCGGGCTGACGATCACCCCGCTCTTGGCGCGTGCCGGCACCGCGGTGGCGCGGCGGCTCGATACCACGCTCGATCCGCACGCCGTGCCCGAGACCGGCGACGCGCAACGCTCGGTGGTGATCGGCTTCGGCCGCGTCGGGCGGCTGGTGGCGGATATGCTCGCCGCGCACAATCAGCCCTATATCGCGGTGGAAGCGGATATCGACGCGGTGAAGGCGGGGCAGCTTGCCGGCTATCCGGTGATGTTCGGCGATGTCGCACGCGGCGGGCTGGTCGATCGGCTCAATCTCGCCGAGGCGCGCGCATTGATCCTGACGATGGACGATCCGGTGCTGACGGTGCGGCTGGCGCGGCGGATCCGCGCGCTCGCCCCCGATCTGCCGATCATCGCCCGCGCGCGCGATACGCGCCACGCCGCCGAGCTTTATCGCGCCGGAGTGACCGATGCGGTGCCCGAGACGCTGGAAAGCTCGCTGCAATTGTCGGAGGCGGTGCTGGTCGATCTCGGTGTCGCGATGGGGCCGGTGATCGCCTCGATCCACGAGAAGCGCGACGAGATGCGCGAAACGATCCGGCGCGAGGCATCGCTGACCCGCGAACCGCGCATTCGCCGCATCAAGCGAAAAAGTGAGATCGCGATTGACTGAGTTTGGCTAGTTTTCGCCACGATCAGCCACTAACGGCCGCCACTATGGATCCGTCCGATCTTCGCGTCGCCTTGTTCAGCGGCAACTATAATTACGTCCGCGACGGCGCCAATCAGTCGCTCAACCTGCTCGTCGGGCATCTGCTCGAGCGCGGGGTGAAGGTCCGCGTCTATTCGCCGACGGTGCCCGAGCCCGCCTTTCCCCCGGTCGGCGATCTGGTCGACGTGCCGTCCTTCCCGATGTTCGCGGGGCGCGGCGAATATAAGCTGGCGCGCGGGTTGCCGGCGCGGCCGCGCGCCGATCTGGAGGCGTTCGCGCCCAATATCGTCCACGTCTCCGCGCCGGAATTTCTCGGCCATGCCGCGGTGCATTGGGCGCGGAAGAACAATATCCCCGCGGTCGCCTCGTTCCACACGCGGTTCGAAACCTATTGCAGCTATTACGGGCTCGGTTTCCTCGAGCCGCTGGTCAAGCATCTCATGACGCGGTTCTACAATCGCTTCGATCGCGTGCTGGTGCCGAGCAATTCGATGATGGCGCTGCTCGCCGAATGGGGGGTGACCGCGCCGATGGGGATCTGGTCGCGCGGGATCAACCACGATCGTTTCCGCCCCGATCGGCGCGATCTCGCGTGGCGTCGCTCGCTCGGCATCGCCGATCATGAGATGGCGGTCGGCTTCCTCGGCCGGCTGGTCAAGGAAAAGGGGCTCGACATCTTCGCCGACGTCTCGACCGAACTCAAACGGCGCGGCGTGGCGCATAAGGTGCTGGTGGTGGGCGAAGGCCCGGCGCGTGACTGGTTCGCCGAGGCGGTGCCCGATGCGGTGTTCACCGGCTTCCAGTCGGGCGATGCGCTCGGCCGCGCGGTCGCCTCGATGGACGTGTTCTTCAACCCCAGCGTCACCGAAACCTTCGGCAATGTCACGACCGAGGCGATGGCCAGCGCCGTCCCCGTCGTCGCGGCCCGCGCGACCGGGGCGGTCGATCTGGTCGAGGATGGCGTGAACGGCTTCCTCGTTCCGCCGCGCGACGTCGCGGCTTATGCCGATGCGATCGCGCAGATCGTCGCCGATCCGGCGCTGCGCCAGACAATGGGCGAAGCCGGCCACCGCAAGGCAGCCGGCTATCGCTGGGATGTCGCCAATCAGGCGGTGCTCGACGCCTATCTCGCGCTGGAGCGGCGCTAAGCCTCGCGCCAGTCGAACGTCAGCGGCGCCTCGCGGAAGGCGAAGCGATCGAGGTGGCTGGCCACCACGCCACGCATCCGCTCGACATCCTCTCCCGCCGGCACGGTCAGCGCGACATCCAGCGTGTCGGTGTCGGCACGCATCTCCAGCCGGCTGCCGTTGGGAAAGTCGATCGTCCCCTCCTCGGGCGAGAAGGTGACGACCATCTTGTGGCTCCAATGCTTGGCGAGCTGCTGGAGATAGCGGCTCGCCGAAGCGGTCGGCACGCGTGCGAGCGAGACGCTCACCGCAGCCGCTCGATCTTCTGCGCGACCTCGTCGATCAGCGCGGCGACGTCGTGGAGCGTATCCTGCGAGAATTCGCCCCGCGCCAGCCGATGCTCGAGTGCGACACGCAAATTGCCCATCGCGCGACGGATCGGTGCGCCGTCGGTGCGCTGGCGACGCTCGCCGACGCGGGCAAGCCGCTCGATCAGCGCCTCGGTCTGCTCGCGATTTTCCTCGAGATGCGCGCGGCCCTCGTCGGTCGCGGCATAGCGCTTGCGCTTCTCCTCATTGGCCTGCTCCTCGATGAAGCCCATTTCTTCGAGCAGGGTCAGCGTCGGATAGACGACGCCGGGGCTGGGAGCATAATCGCCGCCGGTCAGCTCCTCGATCGCGCGGATCAGCTCATAGCCGTGGCGCGGCTCGTCCGCGATCAGCTTCAGCAGCACGAGGCGCAATTCGCCGCCGTCGAACATCCGTCGGCCGCGACCGCCACCGCCGCGCTCCGCGCCGCCGAACGACCATTCGCCACCAAAGGCACCCCAGCCACCGCCACGATGACCGCGCGGCCCGCAATGGCCGCCGCGGCGGCCGTGCATTCCATGAAACATGTTGTATCCTCTATATATCAAGATGGCGCTAAGATATATCTTGATAGAACGGATGCAACCCCCGCTGTGAAAAAATCGACGAGCCCCCTATCTTGGCGCAATGGCTGACTTGTTCGCCGGGTTCGAACCCGCTTCCCCGCCCGAGGAACTCCCTGCCGCCGATGCGCCGCTGGCCGATCGGCTGCGCCCGCGCGCGCTGGACGAGGTGGTCGGGCAGGAACATCTCACCGGGCCGGAAGGCGCGATCGGGCGGATGGTCGCCGCCGGCCGCCTCTCCTCGATGATCCTGTGGGGCCCGCCCGGCACCGGCAAGACGACGATCGCGCGGCTGCTCGCCGATGCGGTGGGGCTGCGCTTCGCGCCGATCTCCGCGGTGTTCTCGGGGGTCGCCGATCTCAAGAAGGTTTTTGCCGAGGCGCGCGCGCATATGCGCACCGGGCGCCGCACCTTGTTGTTCGTCGACGAAATCCACCGCTTCAATCGCGCGCAGCAGGATGGCTTCCTGCCCTATGTCGAGAATGGCACCGTCACAT
>JAFKLV010000091.1 GCA_017304125.1 Sphingomonadales bacterium | reverse complement strand
GCAGAGCGGGACGGGGGTGGGGCTGGTCGAATCGCTCCAGCGTCGCCGCGACGATAACTGGACCCGGCTGGTCGACCGGATCGAACATGCCGGCCTCAGCCTCGGCGATAGCAAGTCGAGCGAGCTGCGCGAGAAAATGCTCGCCGCCGGGTTCGATTCCCCGTCGGCACCGCGAGTCTATAATCTGATCCGGCTGGTGCTGGTCGTCGGGTTGCCGCTGATGCTGGTGCTGCTCAGCGCATTGGGCGGCTATCAGCTCTCGTTCGGCCGGCTCTATATCGTCGGATCGATCCTCGCGCTGGTCGGGCTGTACATTCCCTCGCTCGTCGTGCGGGCGAAGGCGGACCGGCGGCGGCAGGCGATCATCAACGGTTTCCCCGACAGCCTCGATCTGATGCTGGTGTGCGTCGAGGCCGGGCTGGGGCTGGAGGCGGCGCTCGACCGGGTCGGGCGCGAACTGGTCCTGTCGCATCCGCTGGTCTCGCGGCTGCTCACCAGCGCGACCCTGCAATTGCGCGCCGGCGCGTCGCGTGAAAAGGCGCTGCGCGGCATGGCGCAATCCGCCGGGGTGGAGGAGGTGGGATCGTTCACCACCTTGCTGATCCAATCCGACAAATTGGGATCGAGCATCGCCGCCACGCTGCGCGTCTATGCATCGGAGATGCGCGAGAAACGGCGGATGCGCGCCGAGGAGAAGGCGCATCGCATCCCCGTGCTGATCTCGATCCCGCTCGTCGCCTGCATGCTACCGGTGATGATCGGCGTGCTGATGCTGCCCGCCGCGGTGCGGGTGGTGCGGACCGTTACCCCTGCTTTGCATCATGGAGGTTGATATGCGCAAGATCGCCTGTGCCGCCGCGTTGCTGCTGCCGCTTGCCGGATGCGGGTCGTTCCCCGGCGCGCGCCTGTTCGCGCATCACGAGCATAAATCCACGCGACCGGTGATGCTGGCCGACAAACAGGTCGTCGGCACCCCGTCGACCGACGCCGGGCGCGCCGCGCTCGACGGCGGCCAGCCGGGCGACGCGATCGAGAAATTCCAGAAGGCGCTCGCCAGCGGCGAGCCGCTCGCGCCAGCGCTCAACGGTCTGGCGGTGGCCTATGCGCGGATCGAGCGCTTCGATCTCGCCGAGCGCTTCTTTCGGGAGGCGATTTCGGTCGATCCGGTCGAATCGCGCTATCAGACCAATCTCGCGGTGCTGATCAATTCGCCCGCGCTGGCGCAACGGCGCGCGGAAATTCTCGCCGCGCCCGCCGCCGCCCCGGTCGTCGAGAGCGCGGCGGCTTCGGCCCCTGCCGCCGCGTCGCCGGGCGGCGGCTTGCAACGCGTGTCGCGCTATGAGGTGCGGATCGTGACCGGCACGGCAAGCTTTCCCGCGCCGATCGTCGCCAAGCAGCTCGCCACCGCGCGCCCGGCAATCGTCCGCGCGGCGGCGGCCGCTCGTCCGGCCAAGGCCGAATGACGCTGCTGCCGGTCGCCTCGGGCGCGCTGCTGATCGCGGCTGGTGTGGTGGCGAGCTGGGGCGATCTGTTCCAGCGCCGCATCCCCAATTGGCTGTGCGCGGTGACCGCGATCGCCGGGCTGGTGCTGGGCCTCGTCGTCGGCGGGCTGCCGCTGCTTGGCTGGCAGATGTTGCATGCCGCGATCGCACTGATGGCGGGGATGCTGCTGTTTCGCATCGGGCTGATCGGCGGCGGTGATGCCAAATTCTACGCGGCGGTCGCGGCGTGGTTTCCGCTGGCGGGGGCGCCGCGGCTGCTGATGTCGGTCGCGCTATCGGGGCTGGCGCTGCTGGTGGTGTGGTTCGTCTATCGCCGCGCGATGGGCAAGCCGATCAGCCGCGCCGGCAACAATCCCGGCGACAAATTACCCTATGGCATTGCGATCGCGATCGGCGCGGTCGTCGCGCGGCTGGCGCTATAGGTTTTTGCCCTGGCCGCCGAGCCAGTCGGGCTTACCGCGCTCGTTGCGGAGCCCGGCGGCGATGCCCGATACCGAGTAACGAAACTGCGGCAGCGCGCCGCGCAGCAGGAAGCGGCGGACCGCGACCGCGACCGACGCCACGGCGACCAGCGGGATACGATAGGCCTTGGTATCGCGCGTGAAATTGATCTTGTTGCGCTCGTCGAGATAGACTGACAGCCGCGATCGCGCGCGCTTGTCGTTGAAATAGCCGGTGGTCGTTCCCTGCAAATGGAGCACCCGGCTATCCCGCGCGAAGCCCAGCGCGCAGCCGCGCGAAACCGCGCGGTGAAACCATTCGATCTCCTCGCAATAGAGGAAATAATCCTCGCGCATCGGGCCGGTCCGCGCGAGAAAATCGCGGTCGATCAGGAACGAGGCGCCGTGGAGATAAGAGAGCGAATCCTCGATTCCCTGCTCGTCGATCGCGCTATCGAGCGGCTGGCCCCAGCCGATCGATTCAGCGCGCCCGGTCCATTCGTGCCAGCGCCCGCCATAGGCCTGCACCCGCCCGTCGGACATCACCAATATGCCCCCGACCGCCTGCACGTCGCCGCGCGACAGCCGCGTCACCAGCGCGGCCCGTGCGCCCGGCTCGGGCTGGGTATCGGGGTTGAGAATCCACCGGCCGTCGGAATCGGGGCGCTGCGCGATGCAGCGATTGACCCCGCCGGCATAGCCCGGATTGTCGGCGGCGATGCAGGTGACGGTCTGCCCGCCGGGAAGCTGCGCCGGGATCGTCTGGCGCAGCGCGTCGCCCGCGGCGGTGCCGCCGTTCTCGCAGATGACGACATCGAAATCCTGATAGGTCGATGCCGCGAGCGCGTGGAGACAGGCGCCGATATCCGCCGGGTTGCGGAAGGCGACGATGCAGACGGTGACCCTAATCTCAGCGCTCCTTCAATAGCAGGCGGTGGGCGTCGGCGAAGCGCCACATCCGCAGCCGCACCAATGTGCCCAGCGCGCTAAGCCGTTCGCCGGTTCCCGCAAGATGCCGGCTCGTCGCGATGCGCGGTGCATGCGCCACGATCGACAAGGGCAGCGCCCAGGTCCGCGCCAGCCAGACCAGCCGGCCGCGCGGCGCGGCGGTGGTCAGGTGATACATTTCGCGGTTGATCCGGCGCCATTTGGTCAGCAGCGCCGGCCAGTCGCGGCGGGCGGGATGCGCGACCACCGCTGCCGGCGCATAGCCGATGCGATAGCCCATATCGCGCGCGCGCAGGCACCATTCGAGATCCTCGGAGACACCGACGCGAAACCCCCCGACCCGGTCGAACAAGGCGCGCGGGCAAAACAGATTGGCGGTGACGGTGAAGCCCTTGTTCAACACATAATCTTCATTGTCGAACGCGAAGACCTGCTCGAATGCCTCGGCGCCGCTCTTGGCGCCGTCGGTCTCGCGCGAGACGATCATCCGCCCGCCGACGAAATCGCTGGAGTCGAGCGCCTTCAGCCCGTTGGCCAGCCAGTCGGGGGCGGGGATGCAATCCGAATCGGTGAACGCCAGATACGCGCCCTGCGCCGCGGCGACCCCGGCGTTGCGCGCGGGGCCGGCGCCACGCTCGGTCGCGATGATCAGCCGCGCGCGGCCGGCGACGACCGCGCTGATCGCCTCCCCGCCCTGTGGCGAGAGATTGTCGGCGACGACGATCTCATAATCGTCGCGGTCATAATCTTGCGCGGCGAGCGCGGTCAGGCACCGGTCGAGCGGCGCGGGATCGCCGTAATGCGGGACGATGATGCTGACTTTGGGCTTCGCCATCCGCGGCATCCTGAGGTCTAGCCGTTCGGCAGGGGCTGGATATACTCGATGATAATCCCGCGGGTCGCCGCGGGGGTGAGGAAATTGCACAGGAACGGCCCGGCGCCCTTCACCGGCTCGGGCTCGAGCATGCGCAGCCCCTGGCGCTCGAAATCGGCGGAGACCGCCAGCAGGTCGGGCACTTCATAGGCAAGGTGGTGAAGCCCGCCCGCGCCCTTGTTGAACTTCACCAGCGGCCCGCCGTCAGGGATGACGAACTCGACCGGCGATCCGTGCGGGGCGTGGGTGAAGATGCACAAAGCCTGGAATTGCGGGACATAGCCGCGATACGCCTCGCGCAGCCCCAAGGTTTCCATCACCGCCAGCGCCTGTTCCTCGTCGGGCTGGACGACGCCGACATGGTGCAGCGGCGCATCTTTGTAGATCATCGGCGTTTCTCCAGCTCGGCGGCGATCGGCGTGACCAGCCAGTCGGACAGGATTTTCGCCCCGCCGGAGGTCAAGTGGCCGTAATCGCAATACCATTCGGCGTGCGGCGAGAGGAAGCCGGCGTTCCATACCGGGCCGTACTGGCGGTAGAAGGGTTCTTCCTGGATGGTGTCGGGGCCGGTGTAATAAGGAATGGCGATGAACGCGATGGGGACGCTGTGCGCTTTTGCCGCCGCCGCGATGCGCCGGATGAAATGGCGCTCGTCGCCGAATTCGACATCGGCGAGCGAGGCGGGGAGGATCGGCGGGTGCATCCCGCTTTCCAGCTTGTGGACGCCGCGCGCCAGCTCGGCGGCGCTGGCCGGTTGCGAGCCGTTCTTGATCGTCCCGTCGGGCAGATGGACGTCGCCGGTCGTGTCGACCGAGCTGCCGGCATAGCGCTTCGGATCGAATTGCTTGGTCAGCCCGGTCGCCCCCGGCAGCAGGTCCGCGGCGAACAGGTAGAGCTGGCGGAACGGCAGATAGGCGAGATCGCTGAGATAGTTGATGTTGCCGACATAGCCGGGGTCGGCGATCATCCCGCGCGGCGCGATATATTTGAACGCCGGGTGGCCGAAGCGCGACGGCTTTTCGATCACGCCGATGACCAGCAGCTTGGGCCGCTTGGTCTTCAGCATTTCCTCGACGATCGCCAGATTGACGTTGCGTCCCGCCTCGGGGAGCGAAAAATTGACGACGTTCGACGGCAGCCCGCGCTTCGCCAGCGCCTCGCCCAGCCGCGGCGCATTGATCCCGGCGCCGACGCGCGAGGGGCCGACGAACGCGACGTCGATCGGCGTGGGATCGTCATGCACCCGCTCGTAGATCCAGCGCGCCTGCGAATGGATCGTGTGATCGAGCAATTGCCAGCGCTGATAGGGGTTTTCGGGCAGCAGCGAGGCGCCGACGGCAAGCACCAGCGCGATCGCGATGATCGCGATCAGTTTCCGGCCAGCATGAATCCGCGTCATTCGTGGCCCCCTAGAAATTGAAATAGAGGAACACGGCCTGGCCGCGCTGGATGAAGATCACGCCGAGGAACAGCGTGACGGCGGCGAAGAACAGCCCGGCGGCATTGGGGCGCCAGGTCCAGCTGACCGTGGCCGGCGCGACCCCGGCCCAGTCCTTCCAATTATAGGCAGGATCGAAGCGGCGCATGATCTGCTGCGTATTGGGCATCAGCGCGACGATCGCGATGCCGACGACGATCGTCGCGGCCAGCCCCCAGGTGGCGAGCGCGGGCAGGGTGAAGTCGAGCGTGCCGAGCCCGGTCATTCCCGACCAGACCGACAAGGCGTCGTCGACGCTGTGCGCACGGAACATGACATTGCCGTAGATGATCGCGAGCAGGGTGATGAGGTGATAGCCGGCGCGTTCCGCCGCGCCCGGATCGCCCAGCGTCTTGCCCTGCTTGCGCAGCGCGCGGCGGCGGTTCTTGCGGCGTTCGCGCCAGATTTCGTTCACGCAAATGTAGATCGCGTGCATCACCCCGAACAGCACGAAGGTCCACCCCGCGCCGTGCCAGATGCCGATCGCGACGAAGGTGACGAAGGTTGGCACGCCGATCGCCACCGCGAAGGCATTCCACCCCTTCAGCCCGCGCTCGGCGGCGAGACGGTTCATCGGCAGCGACAGCGGCTGGAAGATATAGGCGACGATGAACCGCTGCAGCGTCATGTGCCAGCGGCGCCAGTAATCGATGATGCTCGCGGCGCGCAGCGGCGAGTGGAAATTGAGCGGGAGCTTGACGCCGAACATGCGGGCAAGGCCGATCGCCATGTCCGAATAGCCCGAAAAATCGAAATAGAGCTGGAGCGTATAGGTGATCGCCGCCAGCCAGCCCGAGGCGATGTTGAACTGATGCCCCGCGCTCGCCGCGGCGAACAGCGGATCGGCATAAGAGGACAAGGTGTCCGCGATGACCGTCTTCTTGAATAGGCCGATTGCGAAGATCACCGTGCCGATCAGCATGTTGCGCGCGAAGCGATGCGCGAACAGCCGGCCCTGCAGCTGCGGCACGACCTCTTTGTAATGGACGATCGGGCCGGCGATGAGCTGCGGGAAGAAGGCCGCGAACAGCGAGAAATCGAGGAAGCTCATCCGCCGCGTGTCGCCGCGCGCGCTGTCGATCAGATAGGCGATCTTCTGGAAGGTGAAGAAGGAGATGGCGAGCGGCAGCGTGATCTTCGCCAGCCCCAGGTCGTGCCCGACGAGCAGCCCGAGATTATAGGCGACGAAATTGGCATATTTGAACCAGCCGAGCAGCGCGACGTCGGCGAGCACGCCGATCGTCAGCCAGGTCTTGACGCTTCGCTGGCGCCCGTCGGCATAGGCCCGCTGGATCACCCCGCCGACGATATAGTTGAAGACGATCGAACCGAGCAGCAGCGGCAGATGGACCGGCCGCCACCAGGCATAGAAGCCCAGCGACAGCAGGGTGAGCGCAAGCTTCGCCGCCGGCTGACGCCAGCGCCCGAGCCAATAGGTCGCCGCGAGGACGATCGGCAGGAAGCCGAAGATGAAGACGAACGAGTTGAACAGCACTGGGCGCTGGTCCTACCGCGCTGTCGCGGCCGCGGCCGGGCGGGCAATCATCCCCACCGACACGCTGACCTTGTTCTTCACCGCTTTTTCGACCGGGCGCCCCTGCGTCGCGTAAAGCTCGATATGTTCGACCGCGAAGCCGGCATTCTCGACCAGCGCGCGCGCTTCCTCGGGGGTCGACAGCAGATAGATGTGATCGGGCGAGGGGCTGTTGAGCGGCACGTTGATGAAGATGTGGCCATCCTCGGCGATCACG
>JAFKLV010000090.1 GCA_017304125.1 Sphingomonadales bacterium | reverse complement strand
GCGTGGATCTATTTCCTGCAAGGGCTGGATACCGATGCGCGCCGGCTCGGCGAGCGCGGCGCCGCCGGTTATGGCGACTGGGCGGTACAGGCGCGCTGGACCTCGGCGCTTGCGGCGTGGCGCACCGGCGATTGTGCCGCCGCCGCAACCGGGTTCGAGGGTGTCTCGACCCGTGCCGGTGATATCGATCTGCGCGCGGCCGGGCTGTACTGGGCGGCGCGCGCCGATATGCGCTGCGGCCGCCCTGATCGCGTCGAGACGCGGCTGAAGAATGCCGCGCAATATCGTGAGGCTTTCTACGGCCAGCTCGCACGGCAGGCGCTGGGCATGACGACCCGCGCGGTCCAGTCCGAGCGCGTCACCGCCGATTGGGCGCAGCTGGAGCGTCGCCCCAATGTCCGCGTCGCCGCCGCGCTGGTCGAGGTCGGCGAGGCCGAGGCCGCCGATCAGGTGATCCGGCAGCAGGCGCGGATCGGCGCCCCCAACGAATTCGCATCGCTGATCCGGTTGACCGAGCAGATGGACCTGCCGGCCAGCGTGGTGTGGCTGGCGCATAATTGCCCGCAGGGCGTCACCGCGACCGCCGATGCGCGCTATCCCACCCCGAACTGGACGCCCGACACCGGCTGGCGCGTCGACAAGGCGTTGGTGTGGGCGCACACGCTGCAGGAATCGGGCTTCCGCAACAAGGTGGTCAGCCCGGCGGGCGCTTACGGCCTGATGCAGATCATGCCGGCAGCCGCGACCGATTATATGCGCGAACGCGGGATGACGGTGGACCGCAGCGCGCTCACCCGCCCCTCGACCAATATGGATATCGGCCAGCGCCACCTCGAAAAGCTGCGCGACATGGGGCTGACCCAGGGGCTGCTGCCCAAGGTGATCGCGGCCTATAATGCCGGGCCGAAGCCGGTGCAGGACTGGAACGAGCTGGTCCACGATGGCGGCGACCCGCTGCTTTACATCGAGAGCATCCCTTATTGGGAAACCCGCGGCTATGTGACGATCGTGCTGCGCAATTACTGGATGTACGAGGCACAGGCCGGCCGCGCGACCTCGGCGAGCCGCTCGGCGCTGGCGCAGGGGATGTGGCCACGCTTCCCGGGCCTCCCGGGCCCGAGCGCGGTGCGGATCAAGGCCACCGCGCAGACCGCAATCGCGGTCGACGGCCGCGTCGGCGCGGCATCGACCACGGTGAGCCCGGGCAATCCGGGCGGGAACTAAGGTCCGGGGGCGTTCAGAACGCTTTCCTCTCCATCGTCATGCCGGACCTGACCTGGCATCCAGAGCCGCAAGTGGCTTCGCCTGTTACTGTAGACGTCGGGCCGGGCATGACGATAAAGGACCGGCCATAGCTTCAGCCTCGCGCATGTAAAAAGTTGTCAGCGCGATAGGCTAAAAATCACCTGATGCTATGTGACGCTAGTTAATCGTCTCTTAAGCATCGGGGGATAGCTTTGAATTTTCAGCGCAACTTGCGACATTGCGGCGCGATTCTGTTGGGTTCGTTCGCTTTCGGTACCGCCACGTCGGCAATTGCCGATCCGATTTCTTATAACTTCGATGGGCGCCTGACATACGCAGATAATTTCGGAAAGCCTATCGGCAACGCATCATGGCAGTTTCAAGCGGGACAAAAGTTTCGCGGCACGCTCGTTTACGATGTCGATGCGATTAAATCATCTGAAAAAGACGAAGGCGACGATCCCGCGTATTACGCGATGATTTACTACAGCCCCATAGTGTCGATGTCGTTTGAGATCGATTTGCCCAACGGCAGCTACGGAATGGATGTCCCCATTGGCAATAGCTCAGCCTATATCGCGGCGGACCCCACAGATGCGCCAGACTACGGGGTAGACCTGTACCTGCAATCCTATTATCCGGACGGATCGCTGGTTGCGCCGATATCAGAAAGCGCGAAAATCGGAAACTGGAATCCAAATAGTGTCTTTGTTGGTCTTCTTGGTACCGAGCCGGTGATATCCAGCACCGACCCAAACGTCGACCTCGTAAAGATTTTTAATGGTCTAACTGGAAAATACGGCCGGTCGTTCTCGCTGAGTTTTGCAGATTCAAACGGGGAACTAGCCGGGTATACGGGCGGAACGATCGAAAACTTCGCCCTTCAATCCGCCGTCCCCGAGCCACAGACCTGGGCAATGCTGATCGTCGGCTTCGGCGCGATCGGCGCAAGTCTGCGTGGACGCGGCGTTACCCAGCGCAAACGCGGGCAAGCATCCCAACTCTAACCGTCACCCCGGCGAAAGCTGGGGTCTCACGTCGCAAGGGCTACGCTCGCGGCCGGCGATCCCAGCTTTCGCTGGGATGACGGAGGTTCTAACACCCCCGCATGCCGATCGACGAGAGCCGCCCCTTCCGCCCGGTGCGCATTGCCGTGCTCACCGTTTCCGATACCCGCAGCGCGGCGGACGATCGCTCCGGCGATACGCTGGTCGAGCGGCTGACGGCGGCGGGGCATGACCTCGCCGAGCGCGCGATCCTGCGCGACGATGCCGATGTTCTGGTCGCGCAGCTCCACCGCTGGATCGACGACGAGACGGTGGATTGCATCATCACCACCGGCGGCACCGGCGTCACCGGACGCGACGTGACCCCCGAGGCGGTCGAGCGCGTCGCCGACAAGATGATCCCCGGCTTCGGCGAATTGTTCCGCTGGCTGAGCTACCAGACGATCGGCACGTCGACGATCCAGTCGCGCGCCTGCGCCTGCGTCGCGCGCGGCACCTATATCTTCGCGCTGCCCGGCTCGACCGGCGCGGTGAAGGATGCGTGGGATGGCATCCTCCGCGACCAGCTCGACAGCCGTCATCGCCCGTGCAACTTCGTCGAGTTGATGCCGCGGCTGATCGAATAGCGGGGATGGCGTCGTCCGCGCCGCTCCCCGCCCCGATCGGCGACCGTGCTTAGCCTGCCAGCGCCTTGCGCAGCAGGTCGTTGACCACCTGCGGGTTGGCCTTGCCGGCCATCGCCTTCATCGTCTGGCCGACGAAGAAACCGAACAAGGCCTCCTTGCCCGCGCGATATTGCTCGAGCTGGTTGGGGTTTTTCGCCAGCACCTCGGCGATCACCGCCTCGATCGCGCCGGTATCGGAGGTCTGCTTGAGCCCCCGCTCTTCGACGATCTTGCCCGGCGCGTCGCCGGTTTCGAGCATCACCTCGAACACCTGCTTGGCGAGGCTGCCCGAGAGCGTGCCGTCCGCCACCAGCGCGAGCAATTCCGCCGCCTGCCCCGGCAGCACCGGCGATTCCTCGATGCTCTTGCCGATCCGGTTGAGCGCGCCGAACAATTCGCCCGTCACCCAGTTGGACGCGGGCACCGGCGCCACGCCCGCCTCGAGCAGCGCGTCGAACCAGCGCGCGGTCTCGACCTCGGCGGTCAGCACGTTCGCGTTATAGGCGGTGATGCCCAGCGCCTCGTAGCGCTTGCGCTTGGCATCGGGCAGTTCCGGCAGCGACGCGCGGCACGCCTCGAGGAAGGCATCGTCGAGTTCGAGCGGGAGCAGATCCGGGTCCGGGAAATAGCGATAATCATGCGCATCCTCCTTGGAGCGCATCGACCGCGTGGTGCCGGTATCCGGGTTGAACAGCCGGGTTTCCTGTACGATCGTCCCGCCGGATTCGAGCACGTCGACCTGCCGGTTCGCCTCATGCTCGATCGCCGCCATCACGAAGCGCACCGAATTGACGTTCTTGGTCTCGGTCCGCGTGCCGAACGGCTCGCCCGGCTTGCGCACGCTGACGTTGACGTCGGCGCGCATCGAGCCTTCTTCCATATTGCCGTCGCACGACCCGACATAGCGCAGGATCGCGCGCAGCTTGCGCAGATAGGCCCCGGCCTCCGCCGGCGAGCGCATGTCGGGGCGGCTGACGATTTCCATCAGCGCCACGCCCGAGCGGTTGAGATCGACATAGGAGCGCGTCGGATGCTGATCGTGCATCAGCTTGCCGGCATCCTGCTCGACGTGGATCCGCTCCACCCCGATCGTCTTGACCGCCTCGCCATCCTCGATCTCGACCGAGCCTTCACCGACAAGCGGATGATAAAGCTGGGAAATCTGATAGCCCTGCGGCAGATCGGCATAGAAATAATTCTTGCGATCGAAGCGCGACCATTTGTTGATCGCGGCGTCGATCGCCATCCCGGTGCGCACCGCCTGACGGATGCATTCGCGGTTCGGCACCGGCAGCATCCCCGGCATCGCCGCATCGACGAGGCTGACCTGGGTGTTGGGCTCGGCGCCAAAGGCAGTCGCCGCGCCGGAGAATAATTTCGCCTGCGACGTGACCTGGGCGTGCACTTCCAGGCCGATCACGACCTCCCAATCGCCGGTGGCGCCCTTGATCCTGAACTCGTTCATCTGCCTTTTCCGTAACATTCCTGCGACACGACTTCCAAAAAGCCCGGCCGAACCCATTGGCCGACAATCCGGACTCTCGCTGCCGTTCGCAAATCGGCTATGCCGACAGGCGCCCGGGAGAACAAGAGAGGGCGACATATGCTCGGACGAACAGCGCGTCAGATGATCCGTTCGCATCGACGCAGCGCACCGGTCAGAGGCATTGCGGTGATGTGCGAGAAATATCTCCGCGCATGGCACAATGACGCATTCTACGAATTCGATCGCAACGGAGAAGGCTTTGCGATCCAGTGCTTTGCACGCTGGGCCGGCGGCCGAACGCTGACGGTGTGGGATGTCGGTGCGCATCACGGCGAATGGGCCGATGCGGCGCACGCCGCGATGCCAGACGCGCATGTCACCAGCTTCGAGATTCTCCCTCCGGTCGCCGAACTGCTGGCCGCGCGGCATCCCGACGCGGCGTGGCTGACGATCCGCAATATCGGCCTGTCCGATAGCGAAGGGTCAGTCGACGTCACCTGGAACAAGGATCACGATTCGACCAATGCGATCGCGCCACGCTCGACCAGCAAATGGTTCGCGAGCAGCGATCTCCAGACGATCGCCTGCCCGGTCAGCACGATCGACCAGTTGATCGCGCAAGGGGCGCCGCCACCCGATCTGCTCAAGGTGGATGTCGAAGGGCATGATGCCTTCGTGCTCGACGGGGCGAAGCAATTGTTCACCGGCGACCACGCACCGCACATGATCCAGTTCGAATATGGCGATACCTGGATCCCCGCCGGGCGATTGTTGCATCAGACCGGCGCGATGCTCGCCGCTGCGGGCTATAAATTCGGCCGGCTCTACCCGCGCCATGTCGAATTCAGGGATTATAGCTACGGCGACGAGAATTTCCGCATGGGCAACATCATCGCGGTGCGCGACGCCGGATTGATGGCGCTGCTGTCGGGCCAGCACTGACGCTGGCCCGACCGGGCATCAGATGATTACCACCACGCCTGCGGCCGTGCGACGAAGCCGGCGCGTTCCTCGATCGCCAGCGCGGCGTCGAGCACGGTCTGTTCGTCGAGCGGCTTGCCGATGATCTGCAGGCCGAGCGGCAGGCCCCCGGCATCCACCCCGCCCGGTACGCTCATCGCGGGCAAGCCGGCGAGGCTGGCGGGGACGGTGAACACGTCGTTGAGATACATCGCCAGCGGATCGGCCTGCTTCTCGCCGAGCGCGAAGGCGGCGGATGGCGCGGTCGGCGTCAGCAGCAGGTCGCACTTCTCCCACGCCGCCTCGAAATCGCGCGCGATCAGCGTGCGGACCTTTTGCGCCTGGGTGTAATAAGCGTCGTAGAAGCCCGCCGAGAGCACATAGGTGCCGATCAGGATGCGGCGCTTCACCTCGTCGCCGAAGCCGTCGGCGCGGGTCGCGGCATACATTTGCTGGAGGTTGGCCCCGTCGGGCAGATCGCGCAGCCCGTACCGCACGCCGTCATAGCGCGCGAGGTTCGACGAGGCCTCCGCCGGGGCGATGATGTAATAGGCCGGCAGCGCATATTTGGTGTGCGGCAGCGACACTTCGACCACTTCGGCGCCGGCGTCGCGCAGCCAGTCGATCCCGCGCTGCCACAGCGCCTCGATCTCCGCCGGCATCCCGTCGACGCGATATTCGCGCGGTACGCCGACGCGCTTGCCCGCGAGGCTGGCGTTGAGGCTCGCCTCCCACGCCGGCACCGGCAGGTTGAGCGAGGTCGCGTCCTTGGGATCGAACCCGGTCATCGCCTCGAGCATGATCGCGCAATCGCGCACGCTGCGCGCCATCGGCCCGGCCTGATCGAGCGACGAGGCGAACGCGATCACGCCCCAGCGCGAGCAGCGCCCATAGGTCGGCTTGATCCCCGAAATGCCGGTGAAGGCGGCGGGCTGGCGGATCGAGCCGCCGGTATCGGTGCCGGTCGCGCCCGGCGCGATCCGCGCCGCGACCGCCGCCGACGAACCGCCCGACGAACCGCCCGGCGCGAGCGCGGCATTGCCGCCGTCGTTGCGCCGCCACGGCGAGACGACATTGCCGAACGCGCTGGTCTCGTTGGACGAGCCCATCGCGAACTGGTCCATGTTGAGTTTGCCGAGCATCCCCGCGCCGGCATCCCACAATTTCTGCGAGACGGTCGATTCGTAAGGCGGCGTAAAGCCTTCGAGGATGTGGCTCGCGGCGGTGCTCGTCACGCCCTTGGTGCAGAACAGATCCTTCATGCCGATCGGCACGCCGGCGAGCGGCTTCAGCGCCTCGCCGGCGGCGCGCGCCGCATCGGCGGCATTGGCAGCGGCGATCGCGTGATCGGGGGTCTCGACGAGAAAGGCGTTGAGCGGCTTGGCGCGGCTCACCGCGACGATGAAGGCGTCGGCGACTTCGCGCGCGGAAAACTCGCCGGCGCGCACGCCGTCGCGAATCTCGCGGATGCCGAGGTCGGTAAGAATGGTCATGCGTTATTGCCCCGGAAACGGACGTGGTGCGAAAGGATCGAAAGACGACCTGCGATCGTCACCTTTGACTGGATCCCCGCCTGCGCGGGGATGATCGAAAGACGACCTGCGATCGTCATTCGATCACCTTGGGCACGGTGAAGAAG
>JAFKLV010000089.1 GCA_017304125.1 Sphingomonadales bacterium | reverse complement strand
GCCGACCCATTTGTTGCCGCCCTCGTGGCGCTTCTGCTGCTCCTCGAGACGCTTCTTGAGCGTCTCCATGATTTCCTCCCACGAGCCGAGCGACTTGATCGCCTCCATTTCCTCGGGCGTGAGGAATTTCTCGGCCACCGCCTTCAGCCAATCCTCCGGGATCTCCGCGCCGGGCTGCGCGAAGCTCGTCTCGATCCCCTTGAACACCTTGGCAAAGACCTGGTCGAACCGATCGAGCAGTCCTTCATCCTTCACATAGACCGCGCGGCTCAGATAATAGAAATCCTCCGGCGTGCGATCGATCACTTCCTTGTCGAGCGCCTCCAGCAGCAAGAGATGCTCCTTGAGGCTCGCGGGGATGCCCGCACCACGCAGCTCGTCGAGGAAGTTCAGGAACATAGGATCAATTCCTCAGCGTCGGTCATAGGCCTTGGGCAGCGGGCCCTCGGTCGGCGTCAGGTAGCGGTCGCGCAATTCGGTCTGGCGCGAGCGCATCGGCTGCGGCTTGCCGTCGATCCAGATCGCGACCGGTTGCGATTCGATCTCCAGCGGATCGCCGTCCCACAATACCACATCGGCGCGGCGGCCGGGGCGCAGCGAGCCGATCTCGCCGTCGAGCCCGAGTGCAGCGGCCGGCCCGGAGGTGATCGACGCCAGCGCCTGCCCCCAATCGAGCCCGGTCGCCCCCGGCACGCGCGTGATCGCGACGAGATTGCCGGCATATTGGCGGATATTGCGTTCCCCGCCCGAGACGCCGTTCGCCGACAGCCCGACCTGCACCCCGGCGGCACGCATCCGGCCGACATTGGATTCGGTTGCCGCCACCGCCTCGAAGCTTTCCGGCAGATCGGCGAGCGCGGCGGCGATCACCGGCACCTTGGCGGCGGCGATCTCGCGCGCGACGAGCCAGCCCTCGCTCGCCCCGGTCAGCACCAGTCGCAGCTTGGGATAATCACGCGTCAGCCCGAGCACGCTGCGGATATCGCTCGCGCGCTCGACATGGACGACCAGCGGCACCTGCCCATCGATCACCTTGAGCAACGCCTCGGCATCGCCGCGCTTGAGCAGCGACCCGCGATCGCGCCCGCCGAACGTCGTCGGGTTGCGGCGGTAATCCTGCGCTTGTGCGAAGGCGTCGCGGAACAAGGCATAAGCCGCCGGGCGGCTGCCGCCCGCTTGCTGTGCGCCATGTTCGCCCAGTTCGACATATTGGAAGGCGCGCGCGCGCATCACCGGATTGGCATCGTCGCCGAGATCGATCACCGCGCCTTGCCCGGCGAAGATCGAATTGCTCGTATCGGGCGCGACCAAAGCGCGGGTGACCCCGCCGAGCCGCTCGTTGGCGATCTTCACCCCAGCGGGGTTGATCGCGGTCGATACGTCGATCGCGGCGGCGAACGGGCTGCCCTTGGCGCTGCTGTCGTTGCTTTCCTCGATCCCGCCGGCATCCTGCAGCCCGAGATCGGTGAAACCGGCGACGAGGCCGGGCGCGACCCATTTACCGTGCGCATCGACCACTTCCGCCCCGGCAGGGACGGCGACGCCGCTGCCCGCGGCAACGATCCGCCCGTCGCGGAAGACGAGCGTGCCGTTCTGGATCGGCGCGCTGCCGTCACCCAGCGCGACGGTGGCACCGGTGATCGCGACGGTCTGCGCCAGCGCCGGGGTGGCGATCAGCGCGGCAGCGGAGAGAAGCAGGGCGCGGATCATTTGACGTCTCCCGAGCCGGGCTGGCCAAGCTCGAAATCGCTCACCGGGCGCCGTTTCGGATCATTGGCATCATACAGCAGCGCGCCATCCACCCACACTTTCTCGGGCCGGGTATAGACGCTGAACGGATTGCCGTTCCACAACACGACATCGGCCATCTTGCCCGGCTTCAGGCTGCCGGTCTGATTGTCGATGCCGAGCGCGCGGGCCGGGTTGAGCGACAGCCACTTCCACGCCACCGCATCGGAAATATCGATCCCCGCACGACGCCCGGCGGAGAGCGCCTTGGCCACTTCCTGATTGAGCCGCTGGATACCGTTGGCATCGTCGGAATGGATCATCGCGCAGGTGCCGGCCTTTTCGAGCAAGGCGAGATTGGCGCCGATCCCGTCGTAGCTTTCCATCTTGAAGCCATACCAATCGGCCCACACCGCGGCGCAAGTGTCGCTGGCCTTGAGCAGATCGGCGATCTTGTAGGCCTCAACCGCGTGGTGGAAGGCCGTCACGTGATAGCCGAACTCCTTCGCCATATCGAGGACGTTGGCCATTTCGTCCGCGCGGTAGCAATGGTTCTGCACGCGGATTTCACCGGCGAGCACCCCGCGCAGCGTATCCATCGCGATATCGCGCTCGGGCGGATCGCCGCCGTCGCGCTCATATTTGTCCCATTTGCGCTTGTAGCTCTGCGCCTTGGCCCAGGTCGCGCGATCGACCGCGATATTGCCCATCCGCGTCGAGCGTTCGCGGCCCTTGGAGCCATAGACGCGCTTGGGGTTCTCGCCGCACGCCATCTTGAGGCCATAAGGCGCGCCGGGGAATTTCATCCCCTGCGTGGTGCGGGAATAGACATTCTTGAGCACCACCGAGCGCCCGCCGAACAGATTGGCCGAGCCGGGCAGGATCTGCAGCGTCGTCACCCCGCCATTGGCCAGCGCGCGGCTGAAACCGGGGTCTTGCGGCCACACGCTATGCTCGGCCCAGACATCGGCGGTGACCGGCGCGGTCGCCTCATTGCCGTCGGAGAGCGCGCGGATGCCGGGGCTGGGATAATCGCCGAGGTGGCTGTGGATATCGATCACGCCGGGGGTGATCCACTTGCCCTGCCCGTCGACCACGCTGGCGCCGGCCGGCGCGTCGAGCGTCTGGCCGATCGCGACGATCTTGCCGTCGGCGAACAGCACCGCGCCATTGTCGATCCGCCCACCCTCGCCGTCGAACACGGTGACATTGCGCACCAGGGTCGGCACGCCGGGATAGCGATGATAGGTCGAGGGATAGGGATCGCGCGAATAGGCCTTGCCCGGCGTGCTCGAGGCGGTTTTCGGCCGCTCCCCGTTCGCCCCGCCGCACGCCACCAGCGACAGCGCCACCGCCGCGCCGGCGAGCAGCCGCAGGCCCCTCACATGCCCCATCATTTTATCTCCCATCATGGCGCGAGGTGATGGCCGCCGGGCCGGGCAAAGGCAAGAGCATGCGCTGACACCGCCTCCATAACTTTTGTCATGTTTAGCTTGTCGCGCGAGATACGGCGCGATAGTCGTGGCGTCGACAGAAGATCAGGAGAGAGACGTCGTGAGCACCCCGCCCCTTGCCGGCATCCGCGTTATCGAATTCGCCGGGATCGGCCCCGGCCCGTTTGCGGGGATGATGCTTGCCGATCATGGCGCAGAAGTGATCCGCATCGACCGTCCGGTGCGCGGCGGCGGCCTCACGATCGACGCGCAGGATTCGCTGCTGCGCAACCGCAAGTCGATCGGGCTCGATCTCAAGAACCCCGCGTCGATCGCGGCGGTGCGGCGGATCGTCCAGTCGGCGGATGCGATCATCGAAGGCTTTCGCCCCGGGGTGATGGAACGGCTGGGGCTCGGGCCGGACGTGCTGCTCACCGACAATCCCAAGCTCGTCTACGGCCGGATGACCGGCTGGGGCCAGACCGGGCCGATGGCGCCCGAACCGGGGCACGATATCAATTACATCGCGATCTCGGGCGCGCTCCACGCCTTCGGCCGCGCCGGCGAGAAGCCGACCCCGCCGATCAATCTGGTCGGCGATTTCGGCGGCGGCGGGATGTTCCTCGCCTTCGGGATGCTGGCAGGGCTGCTCCACGCGCGTGCGACCGGCGAGGGCCAGGTGGTCGATGCGGCTATGACCGACGGGTCGGCGGTGCTGATGTCGATGATGTGGTCGTTCCGCGCGATGGGGCGGTGGAGCGATGCGCGCGGCACCAATTTGCTCGATACCGCGGCGCATTTCTACGACACCTATGAGACGAAGGACGGCCGGTTCATCTCGCCCGGCGCGATCGAGCCGCAATTCTACGCCGCATTCCGCACGGTGATGGGGCTGGCCGACGACAAATGGACGGCGCAGATGGACGCCCGCCAATGGCCCGCACTGAAGGACGAGTTGACAGCGCGCTTCCGCGAAAAGACCCGCGACGAATGGGTCGCGGCGTTCGACGGGCATGAGGTGTGCTTCGCCCCGGTGCTCAGCTTCGACGAGGCGTGGGACAATCCGCACAATCGCGCGCGCGGCACGTTCGTCGAGGCAGGCGGGGTGCGCCAGCCGGCCCCGGCCCCGCGCTATTCGAAAAGCCCGACCGTCGCCCCGGCAATGGCCGGCGAACGGCGCGACGCGGCGGTGCTCGGAGAACTCGGGTTCGACGCGGCCGAGATTGCAGCGCTGGGCCTCTGAACCCCCTCTCGTCATTCCCGCGCAGGCGGGAATGACGGCTGTTGCCGGGCTGTGCCCTCAGCCCTCGACCAGTTCCGGCGCCGGGCGACGCGCGTAGATGCCGTAGGCGAGGATCACCGCGTAGCACAGCGCCGGCAGCAGCAGCGCGAAGTGCAGGCTGCCGCTGAGATCGGCGAGATGCCCGGTCACCGGCGGGATGATCGCGCCGCCGACGATCGCGGTGCTGATCACCCCGGAGCCTTCCGCCGCGCGCTTGCCCAGCCCTTCGGAGGCGAGGCTGAAGATCGTCGGGAACATGATCGAATTGGTCAGCCCGATCGCCAGCAGCGCCCAGCCCGAAACCGCACCATGCGCATTGGCGGAGATCAGGATCAGCGTGATCGCGCCGACCGCGACGCTTGCGACCACCTTGCCCGGCGAGACGCGGGTCAGCAGCCACGCGCCGATGAACCGGCCGATGAGCGCGCCGCCCCAGTAAAAGGGCACATGCTTGCCCGCCGCCTGATCGCTCAGCGCCATTACGTCGGGCTGCATCAGATAGCTGACGATCAGCGAACCGATCGCAACCTCGGCGCCGACATAGAGGAAGATGCACCCCGCGCCGAAGGCGAAGCGCGGGCGCTTCAGCAATCCGAACGCCTTGAGCACGCTTTCGTCGGCCAGTTCCTCCTTGAGCCGGTTGCGGCGGCTCCACACCAGCGCGGCCACCACGCCGAGCGCGGCGGCAAGGCAGAGATAGGTCACCACCACGACATGCGTTTCCTGCGCGCGATAGGCATCGAGCGCGGCGCCGGACAAGGTGGTGACGTCGACCTTGGCCAGACTGCCGAGGATCACGAGCGAGCCGACATAGGGAAAGATCGTCGTGCCGAGCGAGTTGAACGCCTGCCCGAAGGTCAGCCGGCTGTGCGCGCTGCGCGGCGGGCCGAGCAACGAGATCAGCGGGTTGGCAACGACCTGAACGAAGGTGATGCCGGTCGCCAGCACGAACAATGCGAGCAGGAACAGCTCGAATTTCGCGGTCGAGGACGCCGGCACGAACATCAGGCAACCGGCCATCATCGTGACCAGCCCGATCGCCGCAGCGCGCATATAGCCGACCCGCCCGACGATCGCCGCCGCCGGCAGCGACATCAGCGCATAAGCGGTGAAGAAGGCCGACTGGACGAGCAGCGCCTGCGCATAATTGAGCGTGAACAATTCCTTGAGCTTGGGAATGATCACGTCGTTGAGGCTGGTGATCCCGCCCATGACGAAGAATAGCGCAAAGACGAAGATGCGCAGATCCGGGACGTCATAACCATGCGCCGCATCCCCTGTCGCCGGCGCGGCCGGACCTGAACTCACCTGCACCCGTTCCTCCCCTGTCGTCGCCCCGTCGTGGCTTCGCGTACAGAGACGATAAAATCGCCGCTGTCCATCCGATCGCGCTTCGCTTACGCAACCGCGGTGCCCAAGCTGACGGTGAACAACGAGGCGATCGAATATCGCATGGACCCGGCGACCCCGTTGCTCTGGGCATTGCGCGATGCATCGAACCTGACCGGCACAAAATATGGTTGCGGCACCGGCAGTTGCGGTGCCTGCACGGTCGATATCGATGGCAAGGCGGTCAAATCGTGTCAGGTCACGCTCGATGCGGTGGAGGGCAGTTTCGTCACCACGATCGAGGGGCTGTCGCCCGATCGCACCCACCCCGTGCAGCTCGCGCTGATCGACGCCAATGTGCCGCAATGCGGCTATTGCATCCCCGGCATCGTGATGGCCGCTTCGGTGCTGATCCGGCGCGATCGCAACCCCAGTGACGAGGCGGTGACCGCCGCGATCACCAATCTTTGCCGCTGCGGCATCTATCCCCGGCTGGTCGAGGCGATCCAGCGCGCGGCGAGCGCGATGCGCGGCGACGAACCGCTGGCGACCGGCGCGCGCCCGGGCATCGAGCCGCGCGAGGCCGCGCGCGCCGTGCCCGCCTTCGATCCGGGATCGCAACGCACGCGCTGATCGTTGCGGTTGCCCGTATCTCCCCGTCATTCCCGCGAAGGCGGGAATCCATTGACGCTGTCGTTGCGGTTCTATCGCAGGGGCCTGAGCGAATGGATTCCCGCCTTCGCGGGAATGACGGATGGAAGTTGAATTTGACGGCATTTCCAGAACAACGCTCGACTCGTTGCGGTTGCCGCGCGGGCTGCTACCGTCGCCGCAAAACGACCGACTTAGGAGGCGCATCATCCGCAAGTTGCTTATCGCCAATCGCGGAGAGATCGCGATCCGCATCGCGCGCAGCGCCGCATTGGCCGGCGTCGCGACCGTCGCGGTCTATTCCACTGACGATGCCGCTGCGCCGCATGTCGCGGCGGCGGATGACGCGGTTGCGCTCGACGGCACCGGTCCGGCCGCTTATCTGTCGATCGAGGCGATCATCGCCGCGGCGCGCGCCACAGACTGCGATGCGATCCACCCCGGTTACGGCTTCCTGAGCGAAAACCCCGCGCTTGCCACAGCCTGCAACGCGATTGGCATTACCTTCGTCGGGCCTGACGCAGCGCTGCTTGAGCTGTTCGGCGACAAGGCGCGCGCCAAGGCGCATGCCGTCGCGCGCGGCGTGCCGGTGCTGGCGGAGGGCGAG
>JAFKLV010000088.1 GCA_017304125.1 Sphingomonadales bacterium | reverse complement strand
CGCTCATCGCCTTGACCTCCTCCGGGGTCATCCGCCGCCCGTCGATCTCGGCCTGCGTGACGAAGGTCATGAAATCGTCGGCCGGCTCGCGGCGGCGCAGCGCTTGGAGATCGTCGAGGAAGGCGACGACGATCTTGGCCGCCGCGGTGCGCTGCGCCGGCGTGCCGTGGAGCAGATCGTTCGCCCAGCCGACGAATTCGTGCAGCCGCTCATGCCCGATGCCGAGAAACTGCAGGAAGATGCTGACCGCGAAGGGGAAGGCGAAATTGTGCATCGCCTCGCAGCTATTGCCCTTGGCCTTGATCCCTTCGATCAGTTCGATCGCGCGCTGGCGGACGATTGGTTCGAGGTTCACCACACGGCGGGGCGAGAGCAAGGGGTTGAGCAGTGAGCGCCACTTGCCATGTTCCGGCGGGTCGATCTCGAGCGGGATCAGCGGCCAGGTCTCGCCGAGCGCAGAGGAGAAGATGTTGCGGTTGCTGGAAAAGGTCACCCCGTCCTGCAGCACGCGGCGCTGATCCTCGGCACGCACCACGATCCACGCGCCCTCGCCGTTGCGCGTCATGTTGAGCGAATAGAAGATCGGCGGCCCGTCGAGCAGCCGCGCGATCGCGGTGTGCGGATCGCCGAGCGGTTGCGGCATCATCGACGGGTCGTCCATCAGGTTGAACCCGCCGACCAGTTCGGGCGGCACATGGACTGGGCGAATTGGGGCGGCAGCAGCAGCTTGCATGGGACCAGGCCTCATCCTCTCAATTTTGCATTTGAGTGAAAAATATGACCTTGCGCCAGACCCGTCAACGACATTCGCCAAATTTCGGTGAAGCGCTTGCAACGGGCGACGAATACAGGCACACAAGTCGGTGAAAATTGCACTGGTGTGATATATCGGTGCCAGAAAGAGAGGTTGAGCGTGACCGCGGAGAGCGAAGCCGTGCTGCGACCGTTGCCGCTCGGCGACGAAGTGAGCGCGCCATTCTGGGAGGCCGCAAAGGCCGGGCGACTCGATATCCAGCGCTGCCGCGCATGCGGCCATTGGAACCACGCGCCGGGGCTGGCCTGTCCCGCCTGCGGCAGCGAAGATCTCGGCTATGAAACCGTATCGGGGAAGGCGACGCTGTTCACCTGGTGCGTGCTGCGTGAGGCGCCGGCGCCGGGGTTTCGCGATATGCTGCCGCTGATCGTCGCGATCGTCGAACTGGCGGAGCAGCCACATCTGTTGCTCTCGACCAATATCGTCGGCGCGCGCGAGGAAGACTTGCAGCTTGGCCTGCCGCTGGAGGTGACGTTCGAAACGGTGACCGGGGATTGCGCCTTGCCGCAATTCCGCCCGGTGCGGGAGCAGGCATGATGTGGGCGTTCAGGGACAAGATCGCGGTCGCCGGGGTCGGCTATAGCCCGCTGACGCGGCGTTCCGAACGGTCGCTCGCCAGCCTGGCGGTGGAGGCGGTGGACGCGGCGCTCGGCGATGCGGGCGTCGATCGCCGTGTGCTCGACGGGCTGACCACCTCGCCGTCGATGCCGCGCTACGGCGGGGCGAAGGGGACGGTCGAGGGGGTCGATGTCGTCACCCCCTGGGCGCTCGGCGAGCGGCTCGGTATCCACACCCATACGCGCTGGACCGGGTCAACCAACGGCATGGTCACCCAGGCCTTCATGGAAGCCGCGATGGCGATCGCCAGCGGGGTATGCAGCCATGTCATCGTCTATCGCGCGCTGCATGTGCCGCCGGGCAGCTATATCAACTACGAGAACCGCTTTGCGGTCGGCCCCGAGCAATGGCTCGCGCCGTTCGGTTTCAGCGGGCCGCCGTCCTGGGCGGCGAGCGTGGTCAAACGCTATTTCGAGATGTTCGGCTATTCGCGCGACGATTTCACGCGCTACATCGTCGACAATCGGGCCAATACCTGCCGCAATCCGCATGGCTTCTGGCGCGGCAAGCCGCTCGTCGCGGATGATTATCGCAACGCGCGGATGATCGCCGATCCGATGTCGATCCTCGATTGCGACATCCCCGTCGACGGTTGCGTCGCGCTGCTGCTGACCTCGACCGAGCGCGCACGCGATCTGAAGCAGAAGCCGGCATTGCTGACCGGCTTTTCCGCCGGCACCCATTCGCCGCCGACCGGCGTGCCGATGACGCTCGACGATATCTGGATCGGATGCGAACAGGTCGCGACGCGCTTGTGGGAAGCGACCGGCATGGCGCCGCACGATTTCGATACTGCGCAATTGTACGACGGGTTCGCGCCGTTCGTTTATCTGTGGCTCGAAGGGCTGGGCATCGTGCCGCGCGGCGAGGGGCTGGCGTTCCTGCGCGACGGGCACGGTAGCCTTGGCGGCAAGCTGCCGGTCAATACCGGCGGCGGCGCGCTGGGCGAGGGGCGGCTTCACGGCATGACCCAGCTTGCCGAGGCGGTGATCCAGGTCACCGATCGCGGCGGCGAGCGGCAGGTGCCCGGCGCGCGGCGCGCGATCGCGACGATCTCCAACGGGCTGACCAAGGCCACCGCCTTCGCGATCAGCCGCGACGAGGGGCAATAATGCCGCTCACCGACCTTGCGGAGCGTCTCCACCGGATCGAGGCGACGCTGGCGGTGACCGCGCTGATCCACGCCGGCGCGCGCGCCAATGATCGCAAGGATATCGCGGCGATGCGGCAATGCTATTGGCCCGAGGCGACCACCGCGCACGGCGGCTATAACGGCCCGTCGGACGGCTTCATCGATTATGCGCTGCCGATCATCGCGCGCTGCCTCCACGCCGCGCATCATATCTCGAACGTGTCGGTCGAGGTGCGCGGCGATCGTGCGCTGGCGGAGAGTTATTATCTCGCGCATCATCGCCGCAAAGCGGCGGACGGCGAGGGCGAGGAAGATGCCTTTTTCGAGGGGCGCTACATCGATCTGTGCGAATGCCGCGACGGGGTGTGGAAGATCCTGCACCGCCGCGGTCTTGCCGATTTCTCGACCGTGATGCCGGCCACGACGCGCCACGCCGACTGGCCGGCGCAAACGCATAGCGTGCCGTGGCCGGACGACGATTATTATCGGCTGGTCGCGGCATTCCGCGGCGAGGCGGGCGACGCATGACCGGCGGGCGGCTCGAGGGAAAGGTCGCGATCGTCACTGGCGCGGCGATGGGGCTCGGCGCGGCGATCGCCACCTTGTTCGCGGAAGAAGGCGCGCATGTCGTGCTCACCGATGTCGCGACGGAGGCAGGCGAGGCTGTCGCGGCCGGGCTCGCGCGGCCGGGGTTGTTCGTGCGTCATGACGTCTCCTCGCCCGAGCAATGGGATGCGGTCGGCCGCGCGGCGCTCGAGCGGTTCGGGCGGATCGACGTGCTGGTCAACAATGCCGGCGTCCTGATCCCCGGCTCGATCGAGGATGCCGATTTCGCCGACTGGCGGCGGATTCAGGCGGTCAATGCCGATGGCGTGTTCCTCGGTTGCCAGATGGCGGTGCGTGCGATGAAGGCAAGCGGCGGCCGATCGATCGTCAATATCGCCTCGGTCGGCTCGCATAGCGGCGAGGCTTATGCCGCGGCTTATTGCGCGTCGAAAGGCGCGGTGCGCTCGCTGACCAAATCGATCGCGGTGCATTGCCAGAATCAGGGCTATGGCATCCGCTGCAACTCGATCCATCCGGGGACGATCGACACCCCGATGGTATGGAATGCGCGGCAGACTATGGGCTTGCCGCCCGCAAGCCCGGGCGCGGGCGATCCGCGCCAATTCGCCTATGCCGCGCTCTATCTCGCCTCGGACGAGGCGCTGCTGGTCAATGGCGCCGAGCTGCTGGTCGATGCCGCGCGCACCGTGACGCCGCCGTCGCCGCGCGCAAGCTGAAGGGAAATGGTGCCGGCTACAGGGATCGGCCGAACCTATGAAAAATGGCCAATTTTCAAAGCTATTTAACGCCACCCCTCTAAAGTTTGGACTATCATCTTGTACCTATCTGGGCGCTGTGTCACAAGCGCCGCAACGGCCCGCGGCGGGCTCGTGTACACCGGGGGGGTTCTGATGAAGTTTGGGAAGATCACTGCGGCATCGGCAATCGAGCCGGCGGCACCGGCGATCGCGTTGGAGGACGGCACGGCCCACTATATGGGCGATGGGATGTTCGTCCTTCTTCAGCGTGACGACCAGAACCGGCCGCAGTCGGTTGCGGTCTCCCGGCGGGACCTAGAGGCCCTTCTCGCCGTCGCATAGGGTCGCCGGAGCGCTTCAAGACAGCAACGGGCCGGGCGGGGTGACCTTCCGGCCCTTTTGCACGCCTGGGGCCTGTCCGCATCGCATCCCGCGTGAATGGCCCAAAGTAGTGGAAAGCCGCCGTTAACGTGGCGCGTTTCCATATTTATCTCGCCTAATCCACTCGTTGTACCCAGGCCAGAAATCTAGAGAGCTTTCACGTAAAAGCCTTAGATGGTCAGCGGCGCCCGACATGGCTGTCGCGAGATCGTGGACATCGGACGGCAGGCTTAGAACACGCGAATGGATCGCGTCGAACCAGGGTTTCAAATTGGGCAGATCGGTTTCATCTACCACTGCGACCGGCCGCATAAATTGCCGCTCGTTTGTCATATAATAACACAATCCGCTTATCGGGCGATCATGGCCACGGGCCAACAGCCACTCACGGAGGTTTGGCAGATCGATGCCAAAAACGCCAAGTAGCTCGCACCCCCACGAGCGACGAATGGCATGTGGGCCGAAATAGCGAATAATGTCCCCCGATCCGATCGCATAAACTTTCGTCTGAGCGCCCTGAATTTTATGCTTGCGATACCCCCTCTCAAGCATAGCGGCATCCACGATCCGTCTGAACTCTGCTATCGTTACCCCAGCCATCTCAACAAGATGCCGTAAGAGATAGAAGCAAGCAATGTTTCCGTGGGGCGCTTGCAATCCGTCTGGCGCCGGGTGGGCGCTTACCTTCAGGCGGACGGCGGCAGCTTCAGGCCCTGCAGTTTCCGCGCCAGTTCGATCGGCCGCAGGTGGAGATATCGCATCAGCATGGCGATGGTCTTGTGCCCGGATATCAGGGCGACCTCTGGGGCGCTCAACCCCATCTCAAAGAGCCTAGAGACGCCTTCATGCCGCAGATCGTGGAAGCGAAGGTCACGGATGTTCGCCGCAAGGCAAGCCCGGTCCCACGCCCACCGGAGAGCGCTCTCGTCGATCGGAAACGCCTCCTCCGCTGTCGCCTCTAGGCCCTCCAGGACCTCCACGGCGCCGTCAGGGAGCGGAACGGTCCGCGGATCGCCGTTCTTGGTCTGGGGGAGGTACACCATGCGCATGGCGAGGTTTACGTCCCGCCATTTGATGCGAAGTATCTCGCCGCGCCTCATCGCCGTATGGACGGCAAACCGGACCACCGCGAGGGCCACGGGATGATGGGATAGCTCCCGCTCCAGCCTCTCCAGTTCCCCCGGCATCAAGCGCCGATCGCGTCCTTTGCTCGGGGGCGGCAGGGTTACCATTGCGGCGTGATTCTTCGGGATATCGAAACCCCACTCTCGGCGGGCAACATCAAGGGACCGGCGGATGATCGATAGCTCGATACGGACGGTCGACGGCTCAACGCATTGCAGCCGGGCATTGCGGTACTGGCTGATCGCCTTGGAATGTAAGTCATGCAACAGGATGCCGCCCAGCGACGATTGGGCGATCTTGGTGATCTTATAGGCCTCTGCCTTCGCGCCGCGCTTCAGTGAGGAAACCTCCCGGCCATAGCGGAGCACGAGGTCCCCTAGGGTCGTGTTCAGGAGCGTTTCTTCATCGACGGTCTGCGGGGCGTAGCGGATAGTCGAGGGGCTCCTAGACGAGCTGGTCTTTCCCGAGCCTATCAAGCGCCTGAAACCGTCCACGACAACGAAGCGCCGGACAGCATTGCGGGCGCTCATGGCGGACTTGTTGAGGCTGGAGGCCCGTGGGGTCGTTGGGTATCACGGCACGTCCCCTAAGGCTTTCCCAAGCCGGGTCCTCGGGTTTGGCTACGACGTCTTCCAGCCGATGAAGGACGCGATGGTTACCGCGGGCTTCCTTGCCTTCGCCCCTGGCCGTCAGCGGCTCGTTAGCTTCACCAACGTCGCGACCGGGGCCAAAGGGCCAGTCGTCCAGAGCGGCGGTTATCAAGCCCGCTTCAAGCTGACTGCGAAGGCGCTGGAGGAGGTGAAGGCGGCGGGAATTTCCCTGGACGCCTGGAAGGACCATTGGAGTCCTCCAGAGCCGTTGCAGAGCGCGGCCGTTCCGCTGGGTCGTGTTGGGCCGCTCGTGGAACTTCGGGCCACCAAAGAGCGCCGCGAGGGCGTTATGCGGAAGGGAGAAAACCTCCCTGTGGACATGAGCCTGCCCCAGCTCCAGCCGATCCTTGGCGACCTTCAGGCCCACAACGATTTTCTGGCGGGGATCGGGGTGACTGGTGCCGATTTCATCGGCCTTCGGCGCATCTTCAATAACGGTGACGAGCCGGGCTACGCTTGGAACCGGGGAGGCCGATTTTACTCGCTCCGAACTAAAGGCATGGGCAAGGCCTATGAGTCCTACACGGGCGAGCAGCGCCGCCGCCGGATAAAGCTAGGTGGGGAAGCCGTAGGCGAAGTGGACATGAGGGCCTCACAGCTCCGACTCCTCTACGCGCTTCTGGACGAACCCCTTCCCACCGGCCGCGCCGATGATCTCTACGCCTTGAAGGGTGTCAGCAGGGATGCGGCTACGTGTATGAAATGTTCCCGCGTGATGTTGCCAAGCCGCCGTCCGCTTATGGCACGGTATCGCTCAACACACCTATGAGCTGCCCTTTTCATATAAAGAGTTCCGGTCCATCGTGGGGGCAGCCATTTGGAGGGCAGGCGTGAAGATCAAGGATGGGGCACCGGAAGACCTTTGTGAGGTGGTATTCGATAGCCGCGATCCAATTCCATTATCGGAACTAGCTGATAGCTTCGTAAGCGGTGTTTTTAGGCCACGGCGGTCCAAGGCATGAGTTCGCCGACGCGATTGGCAGGATGACCGCGAGCGAGGCTGGTGAGCGTGTCGGTCAGCCATGCATGAGGGTTGACGGCGTTGAGCTTGCAGCATTCGATGAGCGTGGC
>JAFKLV010000087.1 GCA_017304125.1 Sphingomonadales bacterium | reverse complement strand
GCAAGCCCGGCCCCTCTGATAAAACCCCGGCGATCGAGGTTTGCCCTATCCGTCATGCGCGTTCCCAGATTTCAATCTACCGGTCTTTACGCAGGCTCGGCGTCAATCCCTCAACATTTCCATAAGTTTCGACCGCGCACGATAGAGCCGCGTCTCGACTGCCTTTTCGCTGACGCCGAGCACGCCCGCGCTTTCCGCCTGGCTCATTCCCTCGATCGTGCGCAGCACCAGCACGTCGCGCAGATTGACCGGCAATTGCGCGATCGCGCGCATCGTTCGCTCCAGCGCGCGGCGATCGTCGAGCTGCACGTCGGCGGGAATGCCGGGATCGGCGATCCCGGACGCCTCGTCGATCGGGCGCGCGAAGGTGAACATCCGGCGCACCTTGCGCCGGCGATTCCAGTCATGCGCCTTGTTGATCGCGATCCGCGCGATCCACAGCCGGAACGGCCGCGCCCCGTCATAGCTGCGCAGCGCGGCAAAGGCGGCGATAAATGCCTGCTGGGTCAGATCGAGCGCGGCGTCGGCATCGCCGCTATGCCCGCGCAACAGGCGGAAGATGCCGTCGCGGTGGCGCCGCATCAGCTCACCATAAGCCGCCTGCCGCCCGCCGATTGCCAGCGCGGCCAGTTCGCCGTCCGAACACGCGGCGAGGTCGATGCTCACCGCCCGCTGGCCGTCAGCGCCTTGACCACCGCCGCGTCGAACCTTGCCGCCTGATCGGGGCGCAACACCGCGCGCATCGCGAAAATATGTTCGAGCGTTTCCTTCTGCAGCTGCCCCATCGCCTGATGCGAATGATCGACCGCCGCGGCGACCCCCGGGCCATAGCCGTGCTCGGCCTCGATCGCATCGGCGAGCCGCGCATTGTCGGCGCGCAGCTCCAGCTCGAGCGCCTGTTTGCGGATCGCGAATTGCCGCTCGATCGCGTCCATCCGCGCCTGCTGCGCGCCATCGAGCTTCAGCTCGTGATGGAGCAAGGCGTGAAGCTCGCTTTCGACCGGCGCGGGCGGCGTGATGAACACCCGCCCGATCATCACGCCGGCGATCGCCGCGACAAAGGCGATCAGCGCGATCAGCAACAGCCGGCGGCGATCACTCACTCGCCGGTCCCGAGCAAGGTCGACGGCGCGAGCGCGGGCGGGGCGCCCAGCGGGCTGATCGCCGCCGCACGGCTTTCGCTCGCCGGGATCACCGACGCGCCGACCCCGATCGTCAGCGCGAGCCCGGCCGCGACAGCAAAGACGCTGCCGGGCAACGGCCCGCCCTGCGCACCGCGGCGGGCGAGCGCGTCGATCACCGCATCGTCGATCGTCGCCACACGCGGGTCGGTCGGCAGGTCACCCAGCCGGCGCAGCATTCCATCCAGATCCGTCATTCCATCTTTCTCGCGTTCACCGGTCGTTACGCAGCCTAGCGAAAAATCCCTCGCCGCCAATCGGGCAAGGGGCCAATCGGGCAAGGGTTTTGCACCCGGCCTGCGTATCGCCGTCACCTGCTCAGGAGATGTCGATGAAGATCACGCCGTTGCTCGCCGCCCTTGCCTTGTCCCTGTCGCTCGGCCTGCCGGCGACCGCGCTGGCGCACCCCAAATTGCTCAGCGCCTCCCCCGCCGCCAATGCGACGGTAGGCGCGACCAAGCGTGTGACGCTGAACTTCAGCGAGCGGCTGCTGCCCAAGCTGTCGGGCGGCGAGCTGGTGATGACCGGCATGCCCGGGATGGCCGCGCACGGCCCGATGAAGGTCGCCGTGACCGCCACGGTCGGCGGCGACGGCAAGACGCTCGATCTCGTCGCGGGGCGCCCCCTCGCGGCGGGCAGCTATCGGCTCGACTGGCATGTCGTGTCGACCGACACGCATCGCATCACCGGGAGCCTCGGCTTTACGGTGCGCTAAATGCTGATCGCGACCCGCTGGGCGCTTTATGCCGATCTCGGGCTGTTGTTCGGGCTGTTGCTGTTCGCGCTTTATGCGCTCGACGGGCCGCGACGGACGCGGCTGTTGCCGCTCAACCGGATCGCGGTCGCGCTCGGGCTCACCGGTATCGCGCTGAGCGGTTTCGGCTTCCTGCTGACCGCCGCCGGCATGCTCGGCGCCGATATCAGCGGGGTCGATCGCGCCACATTGATGATGTTGCTCACCGAAACCCCGGTCGGCCGCGCGCTGCTCGCGCGGCTGGCCGCGCTGCTGCTGCTGGTGCTCGTCGCGCTGGCGCCGCCCGCGCGCCGTGCCGCCATGCCGGTATTGCTCGCCGCGCTCGCCGGCGTCGCGGTCGCCAGCCTCGCCTGGTCGGGGCATGGCGCCGCCGAAGGGCCGTTCGGGTTGCTGCCGCTGGTCGCCGACATCATCCATTTGCTCGCCGCCTCGGCGTGGATCGGCGCGTTGGGCGGATTCATCCTGATCGTCTTCCGCCGCTCGCACACGCACGAAACGCTGCGCGCGGCGCATGATGCGCTCGCCGGGTTCGCCACCGCCGGGACGGTGATCGTCGGGCTGATCGTGCTGACCGGGCTGATCAACAGCTATGTCCTGCTCGGTTTCGCGCACATCTTCGCGCTCGGCGAGAGCGATTACGGCCAGCTGTTGCTGATCAAGCTCGCCCTGTTCAACGCGATGCTGGTGCTGGCGATCATCAACCGCTTCCGCCTGACCCCCGCGCTGGGGGTGGCGCGGAACCGCCCGGAAATCACCGCGGTCATCGCGCGCTTTCGCCGCACCTTGTGGCTGGAGGCCGGCGCGGGGATGCTGATCCTCGGCCTCGTCGGTTGGCTAGGGACGTTATCGCCGCCGGGAGAATGAATTAACCCAGCGCGGCGAGCTTCTCCTCCGCCAGCCGATCGAGTTCGGCGCGGCTCTTCTTTTCCGCGGCGGTCTTGAGCTGGCCGCACGCCGCATCGATATCGCGGCCGCGCGGGGTGCGCGTCGGCGCCGAGATGCCGCCCTCGAAGATGATGTTCGAAAACGCCCGGATCCGCTCCGGCGTCGAACATTCATAGGGCGCGCCTGGCCACGGGTTGAACGGGATCAGATTGACCTTCGCCGGCAGGCGATAGTGCCGGATCAGCCGCACCAGCTCGCGCGCATCCGCGTCCGAATCGTTCTTGTCCTTGAGCATGACATATTCGAACGTGATCCGCCGCGCGTTGTTCGCCCCCGGATAAGCGGCGCAGGCGGCGAGCAGCTCGTCGATGCCATATTTGCGGTTGAGCGGGACGATCTCGTCGCGCACATCCTTGGTCACCGCGTGGAGCGAGACCGCGAGATTGACCCCGATCTCCTCCCCGGCGCGCGCCATCATCGGCACCACGCCCGAGGTGGAGAGCGTGATGCGGCGCTTCGACAGGGCCAGCCCGTCGCCGTCCATCACAAGACGCAAGGCATCGCGGACATTCTCGAAATTATAGAGCGGCTCGCCCATCCCCATCATCACGATGTTGGTCAGCATCCGCCCCTCGGGCTGGCTCGGCCATTCGCCCAGCGCATCGCGCGCGAGCATCACCTGCCCGACGATCTCGCCCGCGTTGAGGTTGCGGACGAGGCGCATCGTGCCGGTATGGCAGAAGCGGCAGTTGAGCGTGCAGCCGACCTGGCTCGAGACGCACAGCGTGCCCCGATCGGCATCGGGGATGAACACCATCTCATAATCCTGCCCGTCATCCGAGCGGAGCAGCCATTTGCGCGTGCCATCGACCGAGACCTGCGCCTCGACCACCTCGGGACGGCCGATGACGAATCGCTCGGTCAGCCACGGATGCTGCGCCTTGGCGATATCGGTCATCACGGTGAAATCGGTCGCGCCGCGATTGTAGATCCAGTGCCAGATCTGCTTGGCACGCAATTTCGCCTGCTTCGGCTCCAGCCCGGCCTCGGCAAGTGCCTCGCGCAGCGCGTCTTTCGACAGGCCGATGAGGTCGACGCGGCCGTCGGCGCGCGGCGCGACGACGCGCGCCACGGGCACGGGATCGATGTGCCCCGGAATGGGCATGGGTGCTGCCGATGCTGTCTGCATAGGCGCGCACATAATCGACTTTGCGCGATTTTTCCAGCGGGCGCGATTCGCGACCTGCTCCCCTCCCCTTCTTGCTCCCTTCCCTTCTTACCCCCCTCCCTCGTGAAGGGAGGGGCTGGGGGTGGGTGGGCATGAGGCGCGCGAACCGGTGCCCGCCACACCAACCCACCCCCGACCCCTCCCTTGTTCAAGGGAGGGGAGAAGGAAGGAGGGGCTTTTCAGCGTCCCGCACACCCCAGCGCCGCCGCGTCGATCGCGGTCGCGGCGCCGGCAAGCGCGTAGGTATCCGCAAACGGCCGCCCCGAAACCGCGACGCTCGATGCGCTCATGCTCCGCGCGCCGCGCATCGCGGCGATGATCGCATGATCGGTTGCGGCATCGGGCGACCAGGCGGCCGAGTCGCGCGCCGACAGCGTGAAACGCCGATCACCGATCGCCAGCGTCACCGGCGCCCCGGGGCGAATCGCGGCGCTCATGCGGATGAACAGCGCCCCGCGCCGATCGCTGCCGAAGCGGCTCAGCACGCTCGCAAAGGGGTGCCAGCGCGACGCCGCCCCGGCCCCGATCGGCGCGGCGATCGCGAAACAGCGCGGCGTCCCGGCATCGCGAAACGCCGCCCAGCTCTGATAGACGCCAAGCGTCGTCCGCCCCTCGACCCCCGCGGCGGCCAGCAGGAGCGCGGCGACGATCACGCCGGGGCGTAACCCGCGCCGAGATGCACCAAGGCCTCGTGCCCGCCCGCGATCATCGTCACCGTGCCCTGCGGGTGGCCGGGCAGCACCGGTGCGCCATAAGCGCCGGGCGCGGCGCCGGTCATCACCCCGCGCATCACGCGGCTGGAAATACCGTGCATGATCACCAGCCGGTCGCCCGCATCGCTGTCGGTGTCCGCAAGCCAGCCCGAAACGCGCGCCGCGATCGCCGGATAATCCTCGCCATCGGGGGCGGGACGCAGCAGGCCCTGCGCGTCGATCACCGGCCCGACCTCGCCGACGACATCGGCATAATAGCGGCCGCCCCAGCTCCCCATGCCGATCTCGCCGAGCCGCGGATCGATCCGCGCATCATGCCAGTCGAGATCGAGATGCTCGGTGACGATCGCCAGCGTCTGCAGCGCGCGCCCGGTGTTCGATGCCCAGAGCGTCAGTTTCGGCCGCGCGCCCAGCTGATCGCGCAGCGCCCGCCCCATTTCCTCGGCCTGCGCGAAGCCGGCGCGGGTCAGCGGGGTATGCGGCGCATCGCCCTGCAGCCGGTGCGCGGCGTTGAACACGGTTTCGCCGTGGCGAGCGATGAAATCGCGGCCGAGCCGCGGCGCAAATTGGGCTACCATGCCGGCGTCTTTGGACCGTGCGGGGGGCCGCGCGCAACGGCTTTCTCGCCCGCGCCGCGATGGGAACAGCCCCCTATCGATTCAACCCCCTGTGGCGCAAAAACAACGGATTTCCGCGTTTATCTGAGGTTCATGCAAAGCGCGGCGGAAGCGCCCAAATAGCCGGCGCGCCCCCAGTCGTTTCGGGGACGGTTACTGAATGGAGTTCTTTATGCGTAAGCTCGTTTTCGCCGCTGCAGCCGCCTCGGTTGGTGCCGCGCTCGCCACGCCGGCGCTGGCGCAGAGCCAGCAGGCCCCCTTCTCGGGCCCGCGTGTCGAAGCGCTGGTCGGGTGGGATCACCTGCGCGACGGGTCGGACGGTTCGACCGACGGCCGCGACGGTTTCACCTATGGCGGTGCGATCGGTTATGACGCGCGCGTCGGTGGCAATGTGGTGCTGGGCGTCGACGGTGAGATCACCGGCTCGACCACCAAGGCGCGCACGTCCGATCTGATCCAGACCGGCGACAATCTGCGCATCCGCGCGGGCCGCGACATCTATCTCGGCGCGCGTGCCGGCTATGTCATCTCGCCGCGCGCGATGGTCTATGTGAAGGGCGGCTACACCAACGCCCGCATCAACGCGCGTTATTATGACGGCGTGTCGACCACCGTCGAGGAAGGCCGCAACATGGACGGCTATCGCGTCGGCGCCGGCCTCGAGTACAACCTGACGCCGAGCACTTACATCAAGGGCGAATATCGCTATTCGCACTATGGCAAGTTCGACGGTTACGACGCGGATATCGATCGTCACCAGCTGCTGGCTGGCGTCGGCGTCCGCTTCTGATCCGGCACCGGTCCGCTCCTCGTCTGGCCACTCTACGGACAGCAATTCATGCGTGGTTGGGCGAGCCAGCGGACCGGGACCGCGATCGAAGGATCGGCCCGAGACGGAACGATCCACCGAAAAGAAGGGTCGGAGCGCTTGCTCCGGCCCTTTTCCTTTGGCTAGGGTGAATTTAACTGCCCCTGGCCCCTGCCGGCGGGCCGGGGGACGATAGAATGAAGGCGACGATCGAACGCGCAACGCTCCTCAAGGGGCTGAGCCATGTGCAATCCGTGGTGGAGCGCAGGAACACTATCCCGATTCTGTCCAACGTGTTGCTCGAGGCGACGCCCGAGGGCGCGCTGCGGCTGATGGCGACGGACCTCGATCTCCAGATCAACGAAAGCGTGCCGGCAACGGTCGAGCAGCCCGGCGCGACCACCGTGTCCGCGCACACGTTGTTCGACATCGCGCGCAAGCTGCCCGAGGGTGCGCAGGTCTCGCTCTCCGCAGCGGACGGGCGGATGGCAATCGTCGCCGGCCGCGCGCGCTTCTCGCTCGGCACGCTGCCACGCGACGATTTCCCGGTGATCGCAGAGGGCGAACTGCCGACGCAGTTCGAAATGCCCGCCGAGGCGCTGAAGCAGATCATCGACAAGACGCGATTCGCCATCTCGACCGAGGAAACGCGTTACTATCTCAACGGTATCTTCCTGCACGTCTCCGACGCTGACGGCGCGCAGCCGGTGCTCAAGGCGGCCGCGACCGACGGCCACCGCCTCGCCCGCGTGACGATCCCGCGCCCCGAAGGCGCCGACGGGATGCCCGACGTGATCGTGCCGCGCAAATGCGTCGCCGAACTGCGCAAATTGCTCGACGAGGTCGACGGCTCGGTCGGCGTGTCGCTCTCCGCGACCAAGATTCGCTTCGATCTCGGGCAGGCGATCCTCACCTCGAAGC